>VSJD01000314.1 GCA_008636095.1 Kiritimatiellota bacterium
AATAATTCTTATCAGTCGGACTATGCCTTGCCGCTGTAAAACCTTGTCCATGAACACGGCGTTCGTGATCGAAACCCTGCTGTCCGGTGCCGGCCAGGGTCATACGGGATAGGGAGGTGCTTATGAAGATCGTTGTCCTGGCTGGAAGTCCCAAGGGTGAGATGAGCATTACCCTGCAATATGTCCGGTACATCCAGAAAAAAAATCCGGCCCATTTATTCATCATTATCCAGATCGGGAACCAGATCCGGAAACTGGAAAAGGATGCCGCGGCGTTTCAGGCCGTCCTCGATGAAATCCGGAGGGCCGATGCCGTTCTCTGGTGTTTCCCCGTTTATTTTTTAATGGTTCCCTCCCCGTTGAAACGGTTCATTGAGCTGGTGCTCGAACGGCACGCTGAGGCGGCGTTCGCCGGAAAATATGCGACGGCTTTGACCACCTCGGTTCATTTCTACGATCATACCGCTCATAATTATATCCGGGCGATCAGCGAAGACATGGGCATGCAGGCTATCCCCGGTTTCTCGGCCGACATGGAAGACCTGCTGAAGCCGGCCGGTCGGGCCGGTTTTATTTCTTTTGCCCTGAATTTCATACGGACCATTGCCGCGCAGGCGCCGGTCGAAAAAGCGTTCGCGCCTGTGAATGTTTCCATTCCGGAATACCTGTCGCCGGCGATTCCGGACGTCCCCAAGACGGGGCGTCGCCGGATCGTATTGTTGACCGACGCCGGTGAGGCCGACGTCAACCTGCGCCGTATGACGGATGCCTTTGTGCGTTTCCTGCCGAATGCCGTGGACGTAGTCAATATCAACAGCTTGGACCTCAAGGGCGGATGCCTGGGATGTTGTCAGTGCGGCGACAACAACGTCTGCGTGTACCACGACGATCTGATGCCGTTGTTCCGGGATAAACTCATGCCGTCCGACGCCATCGTCTTTGCCGGAAGGATCCGGGACCGCTATCTCTCCGCCCGGTGGAAAATGTTTTTCGACCGGTCGTTCTGTAATGGCCATGCTCCGGTGATGATGGGCAAACAGATGGCATGGATCGTATCCGGGGCGCTCCGGCAATTGCCAAATCTAAGGCAATTGCTGGAAGCAGAAGCCGAAATGGGCCGAATGTATCTGGCCGGTATCGTCACCGATGAAGATGCCGATTCCGTCCGGATAACGGCGCTGTTGAGGGACCTGGCAACGCGCCTCCTGCGGCATGTAGAGGAAAACACGCCGGTCCAGCCGACCTTCCTCAGCGTCGGTGGTCACAAGATTTTTCGGGACCTGATTTACGAGCTCCGGTTTGTCTTCAGGGCGGACTATCGTTTTTTTGCAAAGCACGGCATGTTCGATTACCCGCAGAAAAATATCCGGAAGCGCCTGCAAAGCGGGTTCCTCTCCCTGCTGATGGCAATCCCGGCATTCCGGCCCGCCTTCTTCCGGATGGCAAAGTCCAGGATGCTGGAGCCGTATCAGAAAATCGTTGACCAGGCATAATTTCCGTCGTTGCATTGCCCACGTTCATAACAGGTGACTATCCGCATGCCGATAAGCATCGGTCCGCCGCGCTGTATGCAGCGCGCCTTATTTTTTCACGAGCGCGCATTGTGTCCGGAGGTCGAGCGTCGGTCATGGAGACGGGGCCGGGGTGGTGTGGAGGGTCCAAACGCGGCGGTTGACGGTGGCGAGACGTTCGACTAGGGGGAGGTAAGGTTCATCCTGAATATTGACGAGGCCATAGTTGCCGTTCTCGCCGTCAAAGCGTCCGCCTTTGGGCTCGTCCATGTATTCGAACCAGTGATAGCCGAGGAAGTAGGGCTGGGTGATCCAGGTATTGACGCAGTGCTCGAATTTGTCGGCGCGGGCCATTTGGTTCGGGACCGTGGGCTGGATGAAGAGGGGTGGCGGGTAGGTATTAGGCATGCCGCTGTCCATGGCTCGGAAGCTGAACTCTGTGATGAGCAGCGGCTTCTGGGCAAGATCATAGAACGGGCGGAACGTCAGATCAGTGCGTACGCGCATGGAGGTCGTCAGCCACAGTGCCAGTTTGCCGAGCACGCCCGCCTCATAGTAGTTGATTGAAATCACGTCGCAATACTTGCCGCAGGCCTGCACAACCGGCCATGGGGCAATGGCCCAGAAGAACCGGCAGCCTAGGATCAGATGGTGGGGGTCTTTAGCGCGAATTGCCTCGGTAGCCGTCTTGAAATACTCGCGGGCTACGAGGAGAACGAAGGCCTCGCGGTCCCGCCGCGCTTGGACCGGCCTCCGGGAGATCAGTTTTTGCCGCACAGCCAGGTCATTCCAATCTTTCAGGTTCGCGAACCATATGGCGTTGAACCTGTTTACGGTCTGGTAGCGTTCTTTGAAGAACTCGACGAGCCGTTGCTTGCCGGGTGCTTCGGGCGGGAGCGCCATGTATCCGGGGAAAAGGTCGGAGCCGAGCCGCCAGTCTTTGGCCCAGGGCAGTTCGTTGTCCAGGTAGTATCCGATGAGGTAGGGATCGTTGGCGGTGGCCTCGGCGGCGGCGGCGCGGTCCCGGATATGTGCCTGAACCTCCGGGCTGAAGAAGTCAGGGACTGTCTTTTGGCCCCTTAACCCACCAGCTCCCAACTGGCCCCATAGTCCGCCGGATACCGACAGTTCTTTCGTGTAAGGAAAGGTATCGCATAATTCGCTGCCAGACCAGTTGCCCAGCGTATTAAGACCCCATGTGCGGAGCCGGTTGGCCGTAACCGTTGTCCAGGCCTCGACCGACCCATACTTGGCCAGCACGTTCTCGCGATAGGGCTGGCGGTTCGTATCTCGTTCCGTATCGCCGGTCGGATTGACCACGCAAACTCCTATCGACAGGAATGCGCCGCCATCAGGTGTAACGAGCCACCAACGTCGGCCGTCATAATGCGTGCGGAATGCCGGGCCCGGTCCGAACGACAGTTTCTTCAGGCCGCCAAAGCGATCCAGCACCAGAGGCTCTTCAGCGTAACTCACCAGGCTGAGCGCGAGACTCACGAGTAGCGTGGCCAGAATGACTATTTGACTGGGAAGCAATCTCTTTTCTGCTGGTAAGGGCACCTGCCCCCCGGCATCAGTCTGAAAAAGCTTGTGCATAATGTGTGGTGATAATATCCCAGACGGGGGCAGGGATATCAAGCGGGAAGGATCATTAGAGATAATAAAATATGTGCTTAAAGGATTTAAGAAATCCACCGTTTAAGTTTTACCCCGATTTTCGGCGGATTCCGGCAAGATCAGAAAAAGCCCGAGTTGCCAAAGCAGCACCGCCGAAAAAATGGCCCACTGTAAAACCGGAAAATTCGACATGAAAGGTATAATGATCGCAAAATAGAATACAATCAAAAAAAGGATAAAAAATTGTCCCCAAGAAGGCCACGATTCTTTTTTGCGCAATTTCAGGGATAAAATAAGAAAGGATAGCCCCATGGCACTACCCAAACCACCGTATGCCATCTCAGCCCCAAAGTCGTGCATCATTTGCATCGCATGCCCGCTTCCTTCCGGGCAAACCCCAACCAGGCTAAACCCAATTCCGCCGACACACCCGCATAATAAAAAAAGACGCGACAGGAAGGTATAACTACCCAGTAAGCGGCGATACGCAAAAATGAAATAAAAGATAAAACAAAGACCGGCGATCCCCGTGCTGATAATAAAAAACCAGCCACCGACCGGATTCATGCTTATGTTTCCCTGCCGGCTGATGCGATAGACATCAATGCAATATCCTTTGTCCAGGGGATAGAACGCCCGGGCAATGGCCCAACAGCAAAGTAAAAGGAATATGACGGGAAGGTAAAGTGCGGAAAATTTCTTCTTGTTCCACCGCCCAGTGAGCAATCCATGCCAATCGAATGCCATATGTGGGGCCTTAATTTTGTACGAACATCAGTGTTTCAGCGATTATTGTTCAACCTGCCGCCCGCCTGTAACGCTGTAGCATTGGGGCAGGGGGTGTCTTGATATGGGTTGGGGTGTGATAGGCGGCGGGAGTGTGTCCAAACTTATTGCCTGGAGCGTTGCTGGCCATTTGCGGTCTGGGTATTCGGGAAGCGCGCCTACGGCTGGGCGCATAAGCGCCAGCAGATTATTTCTGCTGGACGGTCCAGTTCAAAAACTTGCCGCGTTCGGTCTCATCGGCTTGCCGCCACCAGTGTTTCAATTGCTCAAGGACCGCGGGATCACTAGCTGTGGTCGGTGCCGATGCTTGTGTTACCGAAGGTGATGCGGTGAGTGATGTGGGCGTCGGCGATGCCACTGGCTTGGGCGCTGTAGTCGAAGCCGCTTGCCTCGTCGGCTCATGAATTATAACACTGCATGTCTGCCAACCGCGATTCAACTGCTTGACGATTGCCGGGTTGGCCGTGATGTCCTCCACGCGGACGGTGATGTTGGTCAATTGCTTGGCGAACATGCGATCAATATCAGCCCGCGCATAGGTCAGGCGGTAGGTGTGGCCCTGGGCGGCTTCGAGGGCAACCGTGACCGGCGGGGAATTAATCATTTCTTCCTGCTCGCTGGATGGTCCCCCGGCCAGGCCTGAGTAGCGCACTACGAACGTATGCGCGCCCGGGAGCAATTCGATCTTGTAGCGATCGCTGACGGGAATAAAGTGCGGACCTGCCTTTTGACCGTCCACATCCAGCGGTTCCAGGTTGATGGGTATCCAGAGCACGGCGATCTGGTCCGGCGACCGGGGCTGATCAAAGGTGCGATAGGTCATAATGCTGGAACAGCCGGCGAGCAACAAAACCGCGAGGAGGGAAAATTCGGTCTTATATAATGTCATGGTATGACAGTCCTATCAGGTGCATGAAACCACAAGACCATAGCCATAATTAAAATTTGGATCAAGCCAATATTGACACTCAATTGACACTCAATGGGTTCCATCCCCGACTGCGGTCGGGATATGCGCTCCCTTCGTCGGGGAATGTTTTCTTGATTTCATCCGTTAAATCAGTGTAATCTACCCGCCTTCAATGACCGGTTTGGATGTCCGGGTAGTTACGAACTTTAAACCTCAATAACTAAGGATTTATGAATAACCCCTATCAGCAATTTGTGTCAACCTATGCGCGGTTAGTCGGTGAACAATACCCGCTGGGAACTGCCAGTCCCTGTCCCCGCGTCATCATCCCACGGGAAGCCCCTTGTGTTCTGCTGTTTTCGCCGCACCCGGATGACGAGTGCATTACCGGCGCTTTGCCCTTGCGGCTAATGCGCGAACGGAAGCTGAACGTGATCAATGTGGCCGTGACCCAGGGCAGTCGCAAGGACCGGCAGGATGAACGCCTGGCAGAACTGCGCCAGGCCTGCGATTACCTGGGTTGGGGCGTGCTCCAGACGGCGGAACGGGGCCTGGAAAAAATCAATCCGGCCAACCGGGAACAGAATCCGGCCGCCTGGGCGGAGATGGTCGGTGTGGTTGCCGAAATTTTGAGGAAAAAACAGCCGCGTCTGATTTTTGTGCCGCATGAAAAGGACTGGAACAGCACCCATGTAGGCACATATTATCTGGTCAACGATGCGCTCAAGATCATGGAGGAAAGTTTCTGCTGTGGCGTGTGCGAGACGGAATTCTGGGCGCCCATGGGCAATCCCAATCTGATGATCGAGTCCAGCGTGGCGGATGTGACCGACCTGGTCACGGCCTTGTCGTTTCATGTGGGCGAAGTCAGCCGCAATCCGTACCATGTGCGCCTGCCGGCCTGGATGCAGGATAATGTCCGCCGGGGCGGGGAATTGGTGGGTGGGCAAGGGGGGGCTGCGCCCACTTATGCCTTTGCCACGCTGTACCGGTTCCGGTCCTGGGTCCATGGGAAATACAAGAAGGCCGACAAGGCCGGCAAGTTTGTGTCGTGTAACGATAATCTGGAAAATATTTTCGGCTGAGTGAGGACTGTCAAAATTCACGTGGCGAGGCGCTTGCGCGTCTTGCTCAAGGTTAACCCTTCGCCGTGCTGAAAGGCAAACCCTGAGCAAGCACCGCTTTTACGGGGCGCGTCGAAGCCCGCAGGGTGGATATTTAACGCCAAGTGTGAAATATCCGGGTTAAAGGGAGGTTGTCATGCAAGCAGGGTTGGCCCGAATTGAAATTACGCCGTCAGGCCCGATTCGAATGGAAGGCATGTTGCGCGCGCACGACTCGACCGGAGTGCATGACCCGATTTTTGCGAAAGCCCTGGTGCTGTCCAACGGGCCGCAAGCCTCCGATGCTTTTGCCATTGTCGCCTTGGATGTCTGCGCGATGTCGGCGGAGAGTTGCCGTACGATCCGGGCCCTGGCGGAAAAAAGGACCGGTATTCCCTTTGACCGGATCATTGTGGCGGCGAAACACAATCATTCCGGACCAGCCACCCGGAATCCCGAGGATGCCACGACGAGCACGGCCAAATATAATCACTCCGCACAGGCCGTCCGGGATAGCCGAAACGAGCGCGAAAACGACTATGTCCGGAGTTTGGTTCAGAAAGTTGTGGCGCTGATTGAAGAGGCGGCCGGCCGGCTGGAGCCGGCGGCAATCGGCTGCGCCTCGGGACGCGAGGAGACCATCAGTCATTACCGCAGACTGCTGGCGGATGATGGGCATGTGGTCATGAACTGGGAGCCGTGGCCGACGGAGCGCATTGTCCGCCCGCTGGGTGTGATTGATCCGGAAGTGGGTATCTTGAAAATTGTGTCGGCGGACGGGAAGAATCGTCTGCTGGGGGTGCTGTTCAATCACGCGGGTCATCCGAACGTGATGTCGGGGGATAATTACCTGATCAGTCCGGATTATCCCGGGCGAGCCGAAGTTTTGCTGGAGAAGAAGTTTGGCGCTTTGGCGATTTTTGTCAATGGCGCGCAGGGGACGATGGATATTGACGGATTGCGTGACCGCGATTGGGCGGGGGTGGAGCGGGTAGGCCGCGCGCTGGCGGATGCCGTGGCGGGCACCCTGGCAGAGGTTACGCCGCGGACGACGAGCCGCCTGCGGAACGGGACGTGCCGTTATACCGTGCCGGCGCGCAAGATTTCAGACAAAGAAAAAACCTGGGCGGAAACGATCGTCAAACAAACGGGCGGGGTAGTGAAGCCGGTGGCCGACGGGGTGGGGGACGATTACAAGGCCAATCTGTTTTTGCGCTTATGGCAAGCGCAGGATCAGGCGATTGACCTGGAGCAAATCTGCCTGGCCGTGGATGATTGCGCGTTCATCAGTTTTCCGGGCGAGTTGTTCACTGAAATTGGCCAGCGGATCAAGGCGGCCAGCCCGTTCCGCCACACCTATATTCTCGGACTGGCCAACGGCAGCATTGGTTATATACCGACCCGCGAGGCCATCCGGCAGGGCGGCTATGAGCCGCTGACACGACGTGTGGATGACAGTGCGGCCGAAATCATCGAAGAGCAAAGTCTGGCCCTGCTCCGCCGCATCCATGAGTTGGCGTGATACCGCGAGCGCCATCTGCGCCCTGTTCGGCATTACTGCGCGGAATCCGCGGCAACGGTTGGGCGGTAAAGCCGGTCGTTAATTTCCTCAAGGTCGCTGAAGCCGTCTCCATCTGAATCCACGCGGAGCGGATTGGTCTTCCAGGTGTGGATCTCCTCGTAATCGGAAATACCGTCGCCATCCGTGTCGGTTGCCACCGTCACCCGCACCTTCAGTTCTCCGCTCATGCCTGAAGACAGGGAAAAATTGTTGCGGAACTTCAGCTCGCCGGAACCGCCCGCCACCACATTGGTCTCCTGGCCGATGAAGTAGACCATGTTTGTATCGTTCCCGATCCGCATCAGGAGTCCGCAGGCCGGCGCACTGACGCCCAGATGGTTTTTCATGATCTCCGGGTTGCCTGCCGCTCCATATTTGGCAAAGGAATCGCTCCATTGGCCGGTGGCGACACAATGAATGATGTTGCTATAGTTGACGGATATCCTGCTGGGTTGCCAAAGTTGGTTGGCCTGCACGGTGACCAGGTGCTCTTCCGGTCGGTCCGGATTCGCCTGGGGCGTCGTGCAACCGGCGATGGCCAACCCCAGCAAGAGACAGAAGCAAATACCCTCTCCCTGGGGAGAGGGCAGGGTGAGGGGTTGCTGCTGGCGACGGCCCCTCACCCGATCCCGTAACGCGGGATTGACCTCTCCCGAGGGAGAGGTAATAGAATTGCCCCTGCCGAGGGCGACAAATCGCCGAATCAGTGAATCAATGAATCGGTAAATACCCATCATCCGTTCTTCTTTTCAAATTCCTTCATGAACGCTACCAGTGCTTCGATGCCTTCCACGGGGCAGGCGTTGTAAATCGAAGCCCGAATGCCGCCCACGGAACGATGTCCTTTCAGGCCTTTCAGTCCCTGCTTGGATGCTTCCTTAATGAACGTTTCTTCCAGCGTTTCATTGGGCAACCGGAAGGTGATATTCATGTCGGAGCGGCATTCAGGCCGGGCCGTTCCCTTGTAAAAGCCGCCGGCATCCAGCAGGGCATAGATCAGGCCGGCCTTGTCCGCGTTTTGACGATGCAATGGGCCCAAGCCCTTTTTCAGGATCCAGCGCGAAACCAGCATCATGATATAAATACTGAAACAGGGCGGGGTATTGTAAAGCGAATTTTCCTCAATAAATGTTTTATAGCGCAAAATGGTCGGCACTGTGGGCGCGGCCCGTTCGGCCAGATCCTTGCGGATCACCACCAGGGCTATGCCGGAAGGCCCCAGGTTCTTCTGGGCGCCGGCATAGACCAGTCCGAATTGATTAATGTCAAAAGGACGCGAGAGGATGTCCGACGACATATCCGCCACGAGCGGCGCTTCGGTTTCAGGGAATGTTTTCCATTGTGCGCCGGAAATCGTTTCATTCGATGTCAGGTGAACATAGGCAGCGCCGGGGGTCAGTTTGAGTTCAGCTGCCGTGGGGATTTCCTTGCCGCAATCGGCGGCGATGTGTACCTGGCCGATATGGGCGGCTTCCTTGATTGCCTTGCCGGCCCAGGCGCCGGAATTGATATAATCGGCTGTCTGGCCCGCGCCCAGTAAATTCAGGGGTACCATGGCAAACTGCATACTGGCGCCGCCAGCCACAAATAGCACGGCATAATCATCGGAACAGCCCAGCAATTGCTTGTAGTTGGCCACAGCCTCGGCATGCACCGCGTCATATTCCTTGCCGCGGTGACTGCTCTCCAGGATGGACATGCCCGAGCCTTTGAAATCCAGCAATTCGCGTTGGGCTTCCTGCAGGACTTCCCGTGGCAAAACAGCTGGACCGGCATTGAAATTGTAGACACGCGACATGGGAACCTCCTTGGTTGCGTTAATTTATGATTGCTGATTGCAGATTACTGATTGCTGATGACTGATGAAATGTGCCTGACCATGCCCTGCGTTCCCGGCTATGCGCGTCGTTCTTGTCGTGGAATCTTCAGCGCCTGGCGGATATGTTCCCGGAACGCTCTGCATCGTCTGATGGCATCCTTGGCCTGGTCGCGCGTTGCCGACTCGCCAGGATACCGGAAAACCACGGCAAAATCGGACAAGTAAGCCAAATCACGGCGAAAAACTTCCCACAGAGGCTCTCGCGGAACAATTAAATCGAGAAGGGCCGGAAGATCGTGAGTGTTTCTAAACTCGATGGCGGACTCGCTCAACCGAGCCTTGAGATATTTTTCGGCGCATTGCTGCGCGTGGAAACATATCCCGTCATAGTTGGGCTGTTTGCGGGCGCGCCCTTCCCGTTCCATCATTGCGAAGTCGCCCTCGGCTTTTTCAATCCATTCACGCGTGATCGGCTTCATAAATGACCTTCCCTCGCGCTAAAATAGAACGGACAAACTGGTCGCCCATGCTCAGGCGCTTGCGGATGGCTTGCGGTGTACGGACCAGCAAATCCACCGGGAACGGAGGATGGATCTGCATGCGGATTTCGACCGACTGATCAACCGGCGATCCTTTGAACGGCATCACGACAAGCAAATCCACGTCCGAATCCGGCGTGACATGGCCTTCGGC
>VSJD01000315.1 GCA_008636095.1 Kiritimatiellota bacterium
ATAGGAGCCAAATAAAATAACACGTTGCGGCCGAAAGCGGTCTCCGATTTTCCTGCCGACTGCCTTGATCTGTCGCATGGGTACCATCTTAAGATATCCTCCCGGAAATACATGGTGGCAAAGTTTCATGTTTAGTACAAGACCCAATTGATGCAGAGTGCAGGACAGAAACTTTGAATGGCACATAAAAAATTAGTAACAGGCACCATCTTGTCGTTTTCATGTCGTTTCATTGTAGAAAAACCGATACAAGAGACGCATGCTGGACATGTTCAAGACTGGGACGGCAATCATCCGGGGTTGGATATCGCGCCGGGTCTGCGGGCGCGATGGCGTCTGCGACACGCATTTCGGTTCCCGCCTCGGGATTCGAAAAGGGTCGGCAAGTTTGCCGTAGATGCCAGCGCGCGGCGCGAAGCGCTGGATATGTATCCGCGCGAGCGCCGGAAGCCGACAGATGCGGCAAAATCGCCGGCCCGTTTCGAAAGAAATGCGTGGCGCATCTGCACTGCCAACAGTACCTTGCCCAGTTACACCAAGAAATTTGTCTTTCACTGGGCAAAACACGTTTCCTACAGCCGGAAAACTGCTCCCAGCCGCTGGCCCATCAGGCGATTGGTCAACAGCAGGGTTATACCAAGGAACAACATGGACCAGACGCCGAGCGCGGCCGCCAGGTAGGGCCCGTTACCCAGCACCTGGAACAACTCGTAGAGCGCTTTGGTGATTGGGAAATAGGCCTGTTTCTGGGCCAGCATCAGCGAATCCGAAACCTCCAGCATGGCAAAGCTGAAGGCCAACAGGCCGCCGGCCATCAGGTTGGCGCTGATCAAGGGCAAGGTGATGCGGGCAACGGTTTGTACCGGTGGACAGCCTAAGTTTTCGGCCGCTTCTTCCAATGATGCCGAAATCTGTTGCAGGCCGGCCACCGCCGCGCGTACCACATAAGGCAAACGGCGCACCGCATAGGCGATGATCAGCAGAACGGTCGGATTATCGGTTGGATTGAGGCCCTCAAACAGCCGTCCGGGCTGGCTCATGGTGATATAGCCGAACGCCAGCACGATGCCGGGTACCGCCAGCGGGAGCATAATCAGCGTATCCAGCGTGCCACGCCAACGCAAGGAACTACGCACAATGACCACAGCCGCGGCGACCCCCAGGATCAGATCGGCGCCCATGGCCAGCAGGGAGTAATAACAACTATTGCGGATACTGGGCAGGGTGAGACCGTGTCCGAGCGCCTGGCGATACCATTCGAGGGTCCATTGTGAGGGTGTCACGGACCGGTACCAGGCCTGGCTGAAGCTCGTGAGGATTACGCCGATATGCGGCAGGATCGCCAGCAGGAACACGATCGCAAACAGGCCGAACGCTGCGCCGGCGCGCGCGCCGCTCAGCTGTTGCGTGCTTCCCGCAGTGCTTCCCTTGGCCATCATTTCGTAGCCGGAGCGACCGAACACCAGTTTGCCAAGAGCATAGAACCCGGCCGAAGCTACCAGCATGACCACGACCAGCGCATACGGCAATGGGCTGGCGCCGATATCCTGGATGCCGTTATAAATTTGTACGGCGGTCACCCGCGAATAATCGAACATGAGCGGCGTGCCCAACTCGGTAAACGACCAGATAAAGACCAGGGTTCCCCCGGCAAACAGGCCGGGCATTATCAACGGCAGGGTGATGCGCCGGAAACGCCGCCAGCCGGCGCAACCCATATTTTCAGCCGCTTCTTCCAGCGTCGGGTCCACATTGGCGATGGCCGCCACGGCGTTGAGATAAAAAATGGGATACAGGTGCAGGGCCTCGGTGACGGCCACTGCCCAGAACCGGCCACGGCCCAGCCAGTCAACGGCCTGGGGCCAGTCCATCAGATGCAGATTGACCAGGACGGCATTGATTACGCCGTAAGGTCCCAGGATCTGGCGAATGCCGATGGCGCCCACAAATGGTGGCAGGATCATGGGCAGAAGGATCAGGCCGGTCAACCAGGATTTGCCCCAAAAATCGAACCGTGCCGCCAGCATTGCCAGTGGCAGGGCCATGCACACCACCAGTCCCGTTGTGACGATGGCCAGGGCCAGGCTGTTGAGCAGGCCTTCGATGTAAAGTGGGTTTTTAAAGAGTTCGCTGAAAATTACCAGGGTCCACTGGCGGTTGAACACGAAGGCGCTTTTCACCGTCAGCGCCAGCGGCCAGAAAAAGAACAGGCCCAACAGGCTCAAGATGGCCGCCGCGATCAGTATTGCGCCGGTATTTTTCATAAAAGAAATTAAGCAAACATCGAACATCCAACATCGAACATCCAACGCCGAATGTTCGGATACGGGAAAACTCGGCCAAAGACGGCGGCAATCCCTTGCCGCCGGAGATGTCCGTTACGATGCGTTTTCTTAACATCCCCTTTATAACCGTTTGGCATATAAAATAGGTTCTTTTATTCGATGTTCAGTGTTCGATGTTGGGCGTTCGATGTTTGCTTCGTTTCTTTCTCCGCCAGGGTCCGGGCCTGCCGGTACTGGTTCCTGAAAAAATTAATCCATTCCCGTGTCAAGCGCGCTTCGGTTAATTTGTCATCCAATTGCCGGGCGGTGATCGCCAGGGCTTTGGGGTATTCCGCGTTGGGTGGCAGGGCCATGAAGGCGGCAAAAGCCTCCGGACAGGCGGCGGGACCACCGTTGCGGTTTATGGCCTCCCAGGCGCTGGTCAGTTCCGCATGCGTATCAATGCACGCTGTTCGAATCAATGTTCGTATGAGCGAAAACAGCGGTCCGGTCCAGGCGGCCTGATACGTGAAACCGCAACCCTGCGTATAGGGCAGGGCGGTGGGATCGGACATTCTCTGCAAAAAAGGAGGCGCATACATATCTTTGCGGATCGGGAGCCGACGCAGGGCGTAGCGCTCCGGTCCGCCGGTGATGACCGGTCCACCGGTGATGACCGGTCCACCGGTGATGACCGGTCCACCGGTGATGGCCGGACCGCCGGGTTCGCCCACGCGCGTGTTCCAGAGCTGTTGACCTTCCTGGCTGAGGCAGAAATCAATAAACCGCTCCGCCAGTTCGCGATGCGGGGCGCCGCGCACGAGACTGATCGGATCCACTGATACGGAGGAGCCGCCGATGGGCGTGATATAAATCATGCGATTGGACCGTTCGTTGCGGGTAATCATTTCACTTTCAAAACGTCCATAAAAATCAATGCACATGCCGGCGGCCGCGGCGCCCTGGGCGACATCGAGCGGTACTTTGCTGGCAGAGTCGGTAAAATAACGGGCATTGGCGCCGATCCGGCGGATGACCCCGAAGGCGCGTCGCCAGCCGGCGGCAAACGCCGCTTGTGCGGCAAACGCCGCTGGTGCGGCCAACGCCGTTGGTGCGGCCAGATCCTCCGGTGCGGCCGGTGCGGCCGGTGCGGACGATGCCGCCGATGTGGCCGTTGTCGCCGTTGCGACCTGCCCGGCTGGTGCCGCCAATGCGGTCGGGATGCTGCGCGCGGCCAGTTCAGCCCGCATTTGCTCCTGGATCAGCATTTCAAACGCTTTGTTGATGGACCCGCTTTTAGTGGGATCGGCCAGCGCCACCAGGCGGTAATAGCTGAAATCGGCCAGGTCGGTCCAGCATTGCGGTGCGCGGGTGATGCCGTGATCCGCGAGCACATCTTGATTCCAGCAGATGCCGAAACTGCTGAGACAGCATCCGTACCAGCGGTCCAAAGGATCGTAAAACACCTCGCCGGAAAATGTGGCCGGGATGATGGCGTCGGTCAGCCACTCCGGATGACGTTTGCGCAAGCCGCAGGGGGACGTATGCCCTTTGCGGGCCTGCTGGGCATGGTCGTACGCTCCGCCGCCGAAGAATAAATCAATGCCAATGCCGATGCTGTCCACCCGCTCGGCGGCGGCAAATGCGCTGTCGAGATACCGGACAATTTCACTGGTACCGCCAATGTTCCGCCAGTCGATCACCACGGCTTCTCCAAAACGCGCGCGGTGCCAGCGGCGGAAGGCCCGATCGAATTCGTAGCGCACGGCCTCATTATGCGGGCTCAGGATCACGAGTGCGCGGGCACCGGTAGGCGCCGATTCGCGCTTCGGCTGGAGCAGGAACGGCACCAGCAGCACAATGACCAGCGCCATGAATAGAAAAAGGGTGGGGATGTTGGGTCGGTTCATGGAAAAAAGAATAAGCAAACATCGAACGCTGAACGTACAATGCCGAAGACTAAAAAATTAATTTTCATAAAATATGTTTTCATGATCCGGGCCGTTGTCTGGTGTCTGTCGTCCGTCGTCTGTTTTCATTCCGCCGCCAGTACGATCACATCGTCCGGATTTACGTGGAATTGGATTTCGACCGACGCTGCCGGCCGGGCCGGCCCACCGGTAATGACCGGTCCACCGGTGATGGCCGGTCCACCGGCGATGGCCGGTCCACCGGCGATGGCCGGTCCACCGGCGATGGCCGGTCCACCGGCGATGGCCGGTCTACCGGGGATTCCCGGGCCACTTTCCAGTGCCTTCATGACAAAACCATCCGCCATCCGGATCCAGGATTCCGTGGCTTCCCCTAAGTAAATGGTTTCCGTCAGGCACCCGGCAAAACGGTTAAGGTCCGTGCCGGAAGATGCGTGCAGGTGCAGGGCTTCGGGACGAATGGCCAGGGCAACCGCCGCGCCCGGCTGAAACGCGCCATGCAGGTCGCGGGCCGTCCATTCACCGAAGGTCGTGGCGATGATGGTAAAGCCGTTGATCACGGCACGAACCTTGCCCGGCACCAGATTGGCGCCTCCGATAAAGTCGGCAACGAATCGGTTGGCCGGCCGCTCATACAGGTCGCGCGGCGAACCGACCTGTTCCACGCGGCCCTGGCGCAAGATTGCACAGCGGTCCGCCATGCTCAGGGCTTCCTTCTGGTCATGGGTAACATAGATCGTGGTGATGCCCAGCTGCTTGACTAGGCGCCGGATTTCAACGCGCATTTCTAGGCGCAGTTTGGCGTCCAGGTTGGAGAGCGGCTCGTCCAGGAGCAGGCAAGCCGGATCAATAACCAGTGCCCGGGCCAACGCGACCCGCTGTTGTTGGCCGCCGGAGAGCCGATTCGGTTTGCGCCGCGCCAGGTCTTCCATGTGCATGGCCTCCAGCATGCGCCCGACACGCTTCCGCCGCTCCGATGCGGGGCAAGTTCGCCCCGGCACCGTCAGGCCGAAGGCTACGTTGTCGAACACCGTCAAGTGCGGCCAGAGGGCGTAGTTTTGAAACACCATACCGGTATTGCGGCGATGTGGCGGAAGATCATTAACCGGTTGGCCATCGAACAGGATACGGCCCTCGTCGGGGACGCAGAAGCCCGCGATCATGCGCAGGAGGGTGGTCTTGCCACAGCCGGAAGGGCCCAGTAGAAAAAAGCATTCACCGTCGTGGATCTCCAGGGATACACCGTCCACGGCTATAACGGCGTCAAACCTTTTGACGATTGCCTGGAGGGAAACATTCATAAGGGCAGAATTCAGAATGTAGAATGCAGAATGAAGGCCAAAAATGAATCTGACCAAACATTCACATATCTGGATTATTCAACCTCTTTAAACTCTAACTCGTCGAACCAGCATGATCCCAATGCGTCGTCAATCCTCAAGAACAGCACGGCGCTGGCCGCCTCTTTTGGAGCGGTTAATTCGATTTCCTGTTTAACCCAGTCGGTCTTGCCTTTAACTTCTTCCGGCATATAGCCGGAGGCGCCGCCTTTCCCCTTCCATCCGCTGACCGGCGCCCAGGCAAACTCCGCCTTGAAAAACGTCATGGCGATTGATGCGTAACCTTCCGTCAAATCACACTTGACGTACGCGCTGAACCTGTACTTTTTGCCCGGTTCTACAGGAATAGATGTTTCAAACACCTGCGGATAATTGCTGTAATATGCTGCTCCTCTAGGCCGCGGCGCCGTAAAACGATAAGCATAGGTTTTATTCCGGTTAACCTCAAAATCCTTCTCCATTTTGATACCACTCGCGGAAGACAGCAGCCATCCGCGGCAAAGGGACAGGCTTTCATTCACAATACCGACTTTGTTATTGACCCTCAGCGTGCCGCCCTTGTCGGCTTCAGGCCAATTTTCCAAACGGATCGAATACTTATACTCGCCTTCTGCAACCGGATTGTTTTTTGTGTCTTTACCATCCCACGTGATTTCCAGCTCGTCGCCTTTTCCTTCAAAGCTCCTTATATTTTTGCCGTTGGCGTCAACAATTTGCGCTGTCCACTTTGTCGGTTCCGAGAGTTTACCGAAAATATTAACTATTCCCTGACTGTTTTGCGTGCAGATCTCTTCCCGGCTAATATAAAAATCATCGTAAACCGGGGCCGTAAACGAGGCGGTCTTTGAATATGGCCCTTCTTTGCCGCTGACTACGTCACGGCCTTTTACACGCCAATACGTCTTTTTCCCGCGCTGCGCTTCGGTCCCAACCACATACACCGTTTTGGCCGTGTTCGTCGTCACTATTTTTCCGCCGAAATCTTCCTGCGCGCTCAACTCCAGCAGGTACTCCTGGTCGCCGACCTGACTACCCCGTCCTTCCCAGGCCAGCGCCACCTGTCCGGCGGCCACGCCATCCCCGTTCCTTATCACCTCCGGCGCCCCGATTTCCACGGCTTCACTACCGTTGCGCACATGCAACACAGCTACGTCCCGCCCTTTAACCTTGATCCGGCTCCGTTCCCCATACTTCGTTTTGTTTTCATATTCAACACAGCTATAACCATTCTTCCACCCATTGTGGCGGATATCATATTCCCGGTCCTTGACCCCTTCGTTAAACAAAAACACCAGCCGCTCGTCTCCGTGTACCAGCACCGTCACGTCTTCCATCCGCCCTTCCCCGCCGACTTCCACCAGAGCATCGTTGCGCTCATAGTGACTGACATACTCACCGTTGCGGTCTTGCTCATACGCAAAAAAGCTTCCAAATTTGCTTGCCAAACCTGCTATGCCTGAAATTGCCGTATAAAACCGGCCATCCACTATCCCATCCGTAAACGCCATAACGCCCGACCCGCAGTCCGCCAACCGGCGATATAAATTAACCTTCACCATGTTTTGGTCGGTCGCACTGCTGCCATTAAACCATACCAACTCTCCGCCGATAAACGGACGTTTGCCGATCGCCGCGTGCGTCGCCTTGATCATTTCCACCGGACGTCCATAGCCGCACCACACCAAATCCGCATACCGGCCCAGGTACCGCCAATCCGCTCCATATTGTTCGTCCGTCGTTCCCTGGTAGCCCGAATAGACACTGAACAGACAATTGCGATCACTTTTTTTGATCGTCTCCCGGAACAATCCGGCGATCTCGGCATTCTGCTGGCACCGGAAATCTACCCATTCCTTTTTGTAAAGGGTACGTATTTCTTCCCTTTTAACATTTGTTTTCAATTTCTGACTTGCGCCAAACGTTTTTAGGCATCGGTCACACGCGCAGATTGAGTTATCCTTCAATACCGGGCACTCCAGATCGTAATCCAAATGTTTGAAAACTTTTACATTTTCCATTAACCACTTGTTTACATCCGCAAGGTGCCCATTTACGTTGCTCATGAAATAGGTCGGACAAAAGACCGTGTTATTCGTGATTCCGTTAAACGCCACTGCGCAAGCTTCGGGATGGGCCCGTAAATATTCCAACCCGCCCGGAAAATTATCGCCTGACGGTACCAAGGGTAACTGGAGGCGATCAACGAAGCCGTATTGTTTCGGAGTCTCGAGGCGTCCCAGCTGATTAATCCCGGCTTGTTGCCAAAGGCTGAATAGCGCATCATTTTCGCTTTCATTAAATAAAGACATCTTTCGGGTAAAATACGAATTATCATTGATGATATGGATCCCGGCCGGACGTTTCCCCGACAAGGGTGTCAACACGTTCAAATCAACCACGTTTACATCTTCCTTAAATCCCTCGGTCTCGGCATGATAATAAACCTTTGCCGCCTTATTATCTCCACGGACAAAACCGCAGTGCAAGACAAGATAATTAAATCGCACGTTGCGGCGCCCTTTCAATTCCGCCGGGCTGACCGCCCACGCCGGATAATCAAGCACATAACGGTAATAACGGCCATCGTCCTTCCGCACAAGTGTTACATCGCGCAATAAACCACGGGGCGCCGGATTGATCAGTTTCAAATAATCCGGCGTTTCCAAAACCAAAGAACACCCTTTCATCGTATTTTTAAGATCACTTTTGAAAACCATTTGAAGCAAAAGGGGGCTGTCTTCGGCCACAAACAGTTCTTTAACGCGGTACATAGCCTCACTGTCCGCTTCCGTGGATTGAAACATCAATCCGCTGGCTAAGATCGTATTCCTCTTTTGCATTGCCCCGGATATCGCCGCGGAAGAATAAAGCAATGCTCCGGACTGATCGCTGACCTGGAAGAACAACGTGACATTTTTGTCCCGGTTCCCACTGCTAACAACCGGCAAACTGACCGGCCAGGCTTGTATGGCCCCATCGCCGTCTTTTTCAAGCGCCCCATTCGGAACAAGATTTTCCATTGAACCGGGCGGACTCAGCCGCAAGTCGTCCATCCAGAGTTTGCCGACAATACCCTGCTTGGCCCATTTAACCATGAACAACATTGCCTTGGCGGCATTAGTCGGCGACCGCCATTTGCCGGAAATGTTCTGCCAATTGTACGTGCCGGCAGGAAAGGCAAGCGCCGGCTCATAACCCTTGATCACCTTACCGGACGAGTCATGCGTGCTGATGAATAATCCGGGGGACTGCTTCAGACCTTCGGCGCGGGCCAGGGCGGAAACGACATAGTCGCTATCCGGTTTGATCGGCATGTAGTCAGTATGGCAACTTTGCGTCTCGGCAATTTTATCCTGTGCAGCATCCAGATAAAAACAATTATTATTCGTAGTTAACACATACTCGCATTTACTATCCAGGCTGGCGCCCTTGCCAATTTCAATCTCTTTTTCACATGCAACCCAGGAGCTGTCGCCGTACCGGATCAAGGTCTTCATCTTTACGGACCGGGCATCATTCCCGTTATTGCCGATAACCGCCCGCCAGGCATTTACGCCATCTTCAATACCTCCCCATTTCACGGCTTTAATCCCGATCGGCGCCTTGCCGCTCAAACTTGCCGTGCCGAATTGTTCCGGCTTATGCAAGCCGCCGCTGGCCGGCGACCAACTTGTATGTTCCTCAACCGGCCACCGGTTCCGGCCTATATTCACCCTGATCGGCCCGCCGGTGTCCAAGGCAATCCCGCACTTCTGCTTGTCCAGGCTCAATTCCACCCGCCAGATTTTGTCATCCGCGCCGACCCCCACGCTGACTCCGCTCTCCCACGTCTTATTGTCCGCACCACTCTCATTCCGCGCATCATAAACCACGCCCAAACTATTAACTACCAGGCGATAATACTCCTTCCCTTTGCCGCCAATGAAGACCTCCACGCTGTCGTCTTGCCATACCTCGCCGTCATGCGTTTTCACTCCCCGCCTGATCTCATGTGTCCTTTGCAACCTTTCATCCAATAAACTTTCCTCGCATTCGACTGCCAGGTAAAGATTGGTTCCGTCATGCGCCATATAAGCCCAGGCGCCTTCCTGGGGCAGCCCCTTGCCGTCGGCTAATACGAAAGGCCCCATTTCCACGGCATTATTCCAGCAGGCATCGTTTAACACGCCGTCTATCTTGGGCGCGGTTTCTGTTCGATTGCACTGGACATACGGCAGGATATCGTTGCTGACCGCATTATTCATTTGAATTGGATTTGCCGGCAGCGCTTCCGCCGCCAGCAACAACATTCCAATAATCAGATATCCTTTCATGCCCCTCCTAATTATTATCGCACCCGTGATAGGATTTACCGACACTCGTTTTTTATCCGATTGTTTCATTTCCCATAACCGTCGTCGGACCCCGCTTTGAGCGGGACAGGTTTTTCGACGGTTACTTGCTTGCTTCGCCCGTCAGCCGACGG
>VSJD01000316.1 GCA_008636095.1 Kiritimatiellota bacterium
ACTACGAAAGCGGAACGTTTGTTTTTCAGACCAACATTATTTTTGGTAATTAGATACTGGCGGCACGTGGAAAGTATACTACATCCAGGTTGTTGAAGAAGCTATCTTTTGCGCTGATTCAGTGCAAGGGAATTCTTACTGGAAATGTAATCCTTCAGTTATAGGGGAGTAAAATGACACGACACGAGGAAAGCGCCCTATGCCCGGTTCCACGGCTCGACTGAGCTCACCGAAGTCCGAAGCGCTACGCCCAAGGCAAGCAGGGCCTCAGCTCTTGTCACGGCGAAGAGAGCCTTTGCAGGGACGGATGCCAGGGCTATTGGGATCGACTTCCCATGTAACTGATGGATTACCTGGAATGCGCAATGACATTAACCAACCCGTTGTAATGACGGGTTTGATGTTCGCGCATTAATTTAGGAGTGGTGAGATCCTGCATGCAAGGCTTGGTCGGCGCATAGCCGTCCCACTCCACATCAAAGGCCGGCGCTTGGCGGGTTGCATATACCCAATCCGGCAAACTGCCCGACGTACAATCGGCGTGCGCACCAAGCCATGCTCCTTGCGAAAAACCGGGGAGCGCCACCCCGCCTTCTTCGGCAGGATACATGCCCGCCACATACCAATCTGCCAGTTGCCGGCATCGGACGGAATAATCATCATCACCGGCAGATCGTTGGGCCGACAAAAAAGCTCCTCCGCATATTGAAGCCAACGCATGGTAGGAAAACACGGCTGATAATTCCGGAATATCCCGAATGAAATTAACTATTGCCCGTGTTTCAGGTTCCGAGGCAGGCGCGCCGCCACGATAAGTTGCGCTTTCCGGATCGGTTGACCGCAACCCATAGCCCAAGTCATCATTCATCTCCTCCCAATCGGAATCGAAATTGCGATCGATATCCACGCCATTGGCATTCAAACGCAAGTAACACGGATATCCTTGAACCAATTTTTCTCTCTCGTCGGCGCCAACCGAAGGCAAGGCGGCTATGCCGATATAAGTCAACAAATCCTTCCTTTCCTTTATCATCCGTTCCAGCGCAGGAATAATGATTTCCGGTCCGGATTCGCCGGGATGAACACTGCCTATCAATGCCACCATTTTTTTGGAATTCCCTGCATATATCGCTTCCAAATCATTGCCCCTTGCCGTGGCACCTACCTTCGCAATGCGAACGAGCGCCGGGTTATCTTCCGCCAGCGCCTTGATGCGCGCGCATATCTTGGAATACGGCCACCAGATTTCCGGACTACGGATACGCACCGCCGCAGGTCCGACCGGCTCATCACCTTCATCCGATGAAACCCAGTAGGCATATGTCTTCAGCGGTTCAACGTCTCTGTCAAAAAACTCGAACTTGCGCAATTTATCGGCCTCCAGCATGCCATCATATATCATCTGCGCCTGGCGCCAATCAATACCGTCGAAATATTCATCATAATCAGCGCCAAATTGAAAATCCGGTTCATCTTTCCGGTAAACGCGGATTTTCATCGTTTTTTCCTTGCCCTGCGCCGAAGCGAACAAGAGTGAACTCTTATAAAAGCTTAATCGCACTTTCGCCGCGCTCAAAACAACTCGTAACCTGCAGAACTGTTTGCGAGACATGCGCGCTACTCCTTCCTGCTTGATATTGTTCCCGTCACGGTCAGTCGGCATCTGAAGTAAATTTTTTCCTGTAACGATAAAACGCAAAACGCCGTGGATCATGAATTTCGCAGGAAAACCGTCCGTTTTGCCGGTCATAGCCCGCGTTTTTGCCATCGCCGGCCAATAGTTCGAAATTATAATCAGAAAACAAAGGATGGTTCACGGCAAATGTTCCGCGGTCATCAGGAGTATTATCACGAAAGACGATGATAAAACCTTCGCCCGATTCAGAATCATGGGCTTGAAAACCGCTCCACGAAAAACCGTCAGGTTCTCCGCCAATTGGATAAATAATACAGCGATGGAGCGAATTCCGCGCCGATTTGTAGACCGTAATGATGCCGCGCAAATCGGCGGCGAATGATTGTTCCAGTCCGCTAGCCTCAAACCAGGCCATCGGATTAGCTGTCATGGCAACGGCAAAAAGATAGTCGGCCCGGTAATGACAAGGCGCCAGCGGATCGTTCGGATAGAGCTGCGCATTACGTTGGCCGTTCAATACTTCAATTCGCAAACGGCGTGGATCAACGTATTTTGCTAATTGCCAAAGATTGCGCAGGGTGGTGTAGGGGTAATATTTTCTCCAATCCGTATAACGATTTTCCAGAAACAAAAATCCGTATGACATGGCCTGATAGTAGCCGGTTCGAACGCCGGCGGTGATGTCAATTTCGATCGCCGTTTCGCCGGCAGTACCCTGGACAACTGCATGCATGATCCGCAGGAGGTTGTCCTCGCCTTTCTTCGTATAAAAAGCGACGCCATCCAGCTTTACGTTGCCGAGGCCGAGATCCTTAACCCGCTTGAGAATCACTTCAACATCCCTTTGCCAATTGGCGTAGTCATTCGTTTTATCGGGATTATACCACATACCGATTTTGAATCCGGTGGCACGGGCCATATCCGTCAATTTCTTTAACCCATTCGGGAATCGTTTCAGATTATACTCCCAGTAATCGTCCTGGGCCCACTGGTTTTCCCATACGCCGCCGGGAATAACCGAATTGGCGGATGGTCCCTTTTGCCAGCCGTCAATAAAATAGAGGAAATCAATGCCGATGGCCTCGGCTGCTTTCATTTCCTTTAAATAAAACTCTTCGCAAACCCGTCCGTCCTTGTGCCGGTCGCCCCAGATGGAATGCCAGATAACCTCGTCTTTTTCCGGACGATAGCGACGGAAGCGCCGCTGATAGGCGTGCAACGTTTCGATAAAACCGGGATTACCGCTACTATAAACCGAAGTTGTAAAGGGATAACTGCGCCGTTCATGTTCGGATCCGGCGCCGAGTCCGTGGAAACAGAATTGGTCGCGGCGGATCAGTAAATCATATTCCGTTTTGACAGGCCGGGCATGGGGTAGAGGCGCCTCTTTCAGGAAAATTAGGCCCGCGCCGGTCAGACGATTTTCCAATCGGAAAAGGTTGCCGCGCGCCTTGACTTCAGGAAAGTTGGTAAGAAGATGTTTTTCCTCGTGGACCAGATTGTCCTGGCTGTCAGATCCGTCCATGAGGCTGACCACGGTTAAATAATGGTGAACATATGGGAGATGAAAAAGCTCCTGCAAATCGTTCACGGCCGCTTTTTGCTTTTGATCCGGAACGTTTTCCAAGCCCGTTGCCGTCTGAGTCCGGGATAGATCGCAATCCGGATTGCCTGGCCAGCCTTTGACGCTTAAAAAAGTGGATATGGCCGGGGTTTGCGGATATATTTTAATCTGAAAGGTCAACTCTCCCGTTTTAAAAAGACTGATTACCCGCGCCGATAGATACGGTTCTTCGATACAGACGCTTTGCTCCACGGCCGTTTCCAGCCGCCAATTTTGCGTATCATCCGTAATTTGAATTTCAGGATATGGCGAGGGAACCTCGCTCGGCGCAATGAGCCATTCCATTGCCGTTGTTTTGTCGAATAACGACACGTTGTATAAAAATCCGTTTTCAATCCGCCAACTTCTTTCCATCCGCGAATTGCCAGCCACAAGCACATTGCCGGCAATGCGTACATAAGCGTCTTTGAGTGTTCTTTCCATAATATTTTTCCAGTTCCACGAATTGTTCAGGTGTCAAAAGATTCAATGAGGTCAAGCACCTCAGACTTTGAAGAAGCGCTTGCCTGGCAATATAATTTATGGGTTTGATATTGTTCCCACAACTCGGACACAAGCTGCGCCGGTACATTGCGCAATTGGCCCTTGCCTAAATCGTCAATTCGCCGATATAGATGATCCCAATTCTCATTGTCGTGGCCCACACCGGGCACCCATTGGATGACACCAATCTTGGATATGGTGCAGAGCGATTCAAGATGAATAATGGAATTCACGCCGTCCAGGTGATACTCAACGCCGTCCCAAACCTCGATCTCCCGGCGCAAACTGGGGAGCGCGAATTCATTAAAATGTTCTTTGCCGATGTTATATGCGAAGTCGCATTGCGGCACATTGGTTGCGCCCGGACAATATAATCCATGGCGGGTAACCGACCCGTATTTATCGAATTCGAATAGGCGCTTAAATTCGTTGAAAACCGCATGATATGCCGTTGTTATTTGATCCAAAGCATGATGAACCGCTTCCGGCGCGTCGTACAAGTCTAACAGAAGCCGCTCCGTGCCGCGGATGGCTGCCAGCGCGTCGAGATTGCCAACCAACGTGGGTGCGCCGACAATCAATTTGCCATCGCACTTTCGTTTGGCAATTTCGATATAAGCAACCATTTTTTTCCACATTTCACTTTCCGGTCTGAACCTGATATCCGTGTTGCCGATGTCATCTATAAAAGGAATAATCCGCGTGTCAAAACAATGTTTGTTTTCGGCTATTTCAACCTTTGCGCCGAGAAACGCGGCCAAAAGATTGGAGCAGAGCGATAGAATGAAATAAGGTACGGCTTCTCCGACAAAATCACAAGTTTCAGCACAAGCGAGCGCCTGGTCAACAACCTGTTCCATGTTATTAACAAAAGCCGCCCCAAACCCGGGCATTTTTTCGGGCGTGCATCCTTGCTTTGGAAAGACCGCGGCAATAGCCGGCCGCCGGGCTTTTCCCTCCCAAAACAAACGCCAGAAATATTGTGCCTCGGGAAAATCCCGTTTGTATTCAAGTTTCATCGTCTTTTCCATTCTTTACCATAACTCCATTTAAAGCTTTTCCGGTTCATGATTGAGAATGCGCGTATTTATAGAAAGCCAATACGTTTTCCAGCGGCGTGTTTGCCATAATGGAACTGCTGGGGGAAAGAACCACGCCGCCTCCGCGTTGTTTGGACAAATCAACCATACGCCGGATGTCGCTGCGAATCTTTTCAGGGGTCGTGTACATGGTGGTCGTCACATTCACGCTGCCGAACAGAAACGGCAATTTCCCGTTTCGACAGGGAGTCGCGGCGAGTGCATCCATATCCATCCCCTTGTCCTCCTCAAATCCCTGAAAACCGCCTATACCACAATCAATTAGGTCAGGCAGGATGGGAAGAATATTGCCGTCGCTGTGCCAAAGCCAGTGGATGCCCGCCTCAATGATCGGGGCGATTGCGCGTTTCTGGTGTGGAAAATAGATGTCGTGCAGAATTTGAGGAGAGACCATTGGCCCATCATTTCCACAGATGTCTTCGCCGGAATAAATGATTGGCACAAGGTCATAATCCCTGATCGCCTTGGCAATTGCCTCGTTGCGCAGGCGGCTCTCTTCGCCGATAAAAGCGAACAGACGTTCCAACGCTTCCGGATAGAGCGCGTGCGCCATGAGATAGTTTTCATATCCCATGACAGTGTACCACATCCACGGTACCCCCTGGCACAGATGGCCGGGAATGAACACGGCCGGCTTAAGAAATGCGCCCCAGCCGTCCAGTTCCAGCCACCGTAAATAAGTAATGTCGGGGTCAACATAGCGGCGCGCTTCGGAAACCGCAGGAACGGTTTGACAGAAATCACGGACATCCTCGGGAGACTTGAAGGCGCCATGCGTCCGACACCACTCGCCCGCCAGGTTACTGCGCAATCCGTCGCATATATTTATAGCCGCAGTAGGTCCGCACTGCTTGTCCTGCCGGTCTGGCAGTACGAACTGCAGGATTATATCCACATCCCACGCGTTCATTGCCAGGGCAAAAACTTCCTTGGGATGCGCGAGGTAGTCGCTGCGCCCGGTGATACGCTCAATGGCGGCGATCGTGGCATTCCCGCACTTGACCGGCAGGCGATCGGTCGGCTTGAACTCAACCGCATTGATCAGCCGCTCTCGTTTCTGATGGTACAGTTCGCGTTTTGTCATATGGTTTTTCATCCTCAATTATTTCCCAACCGGGCAAACCTGAAGGCATTTTTCAACGATCGTATCGGTGTGGCAGGGTGCGCGATAGCCTGTTACCTGAAGCGGGTCTTTTTGTGAAAGATATTCCTGGATCTTATCTTCGGATATTTCATCGGGAACCGGAATGCCGGGCGTCTTCCATCCGAGGCACTTTTGGCCTTCCTCGGGAATCATCCCCAAAGACCTGGCCCAGCGGCAACGGACCTCATTTCGAACAAACACTTCACAACCCGCAATATTTTCCAGAGTATCCTTGTTCAAAGCCTTGACCGGACATGCTTCGGCGCATTTGCCGCAGCGCAGGCAAAGAGCGGCGCTATTGCCGGATATGCGGATCGGCAATTCCGCGGTTGTCAGTACAAAAACGAACTTGTGCCTCGGTCCGAACTCCGGTGTCAACAACAGGCCGCTCCGGCCCAATTGTCCAAGTCCGGCTGCAACGGCCAATGGCGCATTGGCCCTGGGATCGGGATGCCCCAGCTTGGCCCATTCGAATTCCCAGTACGGTGAAATAGTGCGGAATGAATTGAGCGTGCAGTCCGCCAGCGGCAAGGCGCGGTGGCCTTCGGCTTCAAGCCGGGCGGATAAATCATGGGCCGTCCACAAAAGTTCCCGCAAAGTCTGATACTGCAGAAAGCTGTAAGTGGTTGCGTCCTCCGAATCCTGATTTGCCGCCAGTTCCACGGTCCTTTTTGAAAATCCAGCCAGAAGAACAATCAAAGAACGCGCGCCCGGAAGGACAGCGGAGAAATCGAGCACGCCGGGTATTTTTGGCAAATTATCAACCCTTGCCACCCCGGCCTTGTCAACGCCCCGCAAACATGATGGGGACAGCAAATCGGCTTTTGTTGCATTAACGACATTCAGCAGCTCAGTCCGCGCGGCTAACGGCGCCCGGCAGATAACGCCACAGAAAATCATTCGGGATATTCCGGCCATTCCGTTCTGCGCGCCGGCGGTCATTGATTGTTGTTCTCTTTGCACGCCGGTCTCGCCGCGGGCCGACACCGCATAACGTATTGTTCGCGGTAAAGATTCTGCACCGGCCGGCGCAACAACCTTTGCGTTATCCGCATCAACGGTCATGTCATCCCACCCGGCTCGCGCCTGGGCAAGCGCGGATAATGGCGTCCAATCCTGCATGGCCTCAAAGCCAAGATCGTCAAGATAAGCCGCGATATCGTAGGCGCCGATACTCAAACGCACCTTGGTTGTGGCGGAAAGATATTCCGCGTTGTCATCAAGGACCCGATACAAGGGCATCTTGCGGCCAATGGATATCAACCACGCGAAATTTTTGAAAAGACCGTCCGCCGGATAACCGGCCGGCAAATTAATTTCAGCTTTGTTAAACTCGGACAAGGGGCGTATCACCAGGCGGTCTATGCCGTTTACCAGAGCCATCGTCTTGATTTTTTCCAGCAATTCTTGGGTAGAAACGCTAACTTGCGCTTTTTTCCTCCGCGGTGCGCGCGTATATTTTCGGTCCCAGTAACGGATGTCCCTGGCCATGCAAAAACGAAGACATGATCCGAACTCGCCCCCCACGCGCCTTACGCCATCCCGAACGGCCTGATATAATGTTTCCTCATTTACCTTTTCATGCCTGCCAAGCTGGTCCATGTCCAATGCGAATTGTTCGCCCCACAGACAGCGCCAACGGTTCAGCTTGGCATATTTATAAATCTTGTCTTCAATTATTACCTTGTCCTCCCCGCTCTCCAGCAATAAATCGCTCCTGAAGTTATGACCGGGGCAATGTTTCGCGCACATTTTGCATCGGTCGCAAAGCGCTGGGCCATCGTAAAGAGGGTCCGCCTCCAACGCCGCGGAGGTTATTACCGAAACAAGTCTCTGGCGCGGACCATACTTGGGCGACATGAACATGTTGTTCCAGCCGAATTCGCCTAACCCCGCCGCCACGGCCGCATGGCGATGCGAAAACGATGCTGTATTTGTGGTGGATATTTCCTTGAAAGGCCGGTGCCGCCAGAAACCCGTGCAGGGAAAAGGAATCGCCTTATAACCGGACTGCTCAAGAAAATCAGCCATGCGGCAACTCATCGTGTCCAGTTTTGGTATCATGCCGATCTGGAACGGTCCCGCATAATTGCTGTTCGGCTCGCCACCCCATTCCACGGAGGCATCCGGATGATGGATACCCATGACTATGACCGACTTTGCTTCCGGCAGGTGCGCCTGCGGAGTCAACATCCGCGGAGCGTTCTGCCAGCGCGAAACCGGCGCTATACCCGCCAAATCAGCGCCAAATTCCTTGGCCTTGTTTTTAATTAATATGGTCATGTCTTTCATTAAGATTATCCTTTATTCCTGATCCGCCTTTCCTCCGCGCGCATCGCGAACGATCCCCTTTACCAGCCGGGCCTTATTGACGGCGCGTTTATCTTCAGAACGCGCGGTGCTGTATTTATTCGTAAAATTTCCGTCCAACAGGCCGCGTTGTTCCAAGTGCGCCAGGCATGCCCGATAGCACCCCTTGGCGCCGCAATGCGCATAGGACCGTCCCAATATTGATACCATGGAAAACAAAGGATGCGGATGTTTCCTGTTCATCTCCGTGACGGCCGCCATTCCCAAAACGTAATCATCCGTGTCATCTTTCGATTTTTTGCGCAGTTCGGCATACCTGGCTTCAATATCGGCAGTATCGAAATTGTCCGGAGCGCAGGGATGCGTTTCCGCTAATCCGCCGTGATGCGCCACGGTGCAACGATACATATCCACTTTGGCATGCCTGATTTCCCGACCGTCAAGATTGATGGCCACGGATTCTTTATTCGATATGGCTTTCCCCGGGCAGGCGCGGGCGCAAGCCATGCATTTGTCACAAAGATTGTCAAGTTGCAGAGGATCGGACGGTAAATCGGCATCTGTCAGCACGATTCCGAATCTCTGCAGTGGCCCGAAACGTTTGGATAAAAACACTTTTGACCAGCCAAATTCCCCCAGTCCCGCGGCCACCGCTGCGGTGCGATGGCACATGATCGGCTCCTGATGAGGCGCCCCGGTCCATTGAATTACAGGAACACCCGAACAGCCATGGTCCTCCAGCCAACAGGCAACTTTTTGTTTTAAATCCCGCATGAACTGTTCATTGATTCCGCCGTAACCATGCGCATTATATGGAATATAGCAATTGTTATCCAACGACTCCATCAATCCCCTCAAAACCCGGATACCCATCACCACCACTGTTTTAACTTTGGGATAAATATTACGCGGATGATATTCTTCCGGCGCGTCATTGAACCTGTCAATATTGGCAAAACCGAGCATGTCTGCCCCGTTTTTCAATGCATACGACCTTAATTCTTCCTTAATTTCATTTGAATTCATTTTACTGTTTTCCTCCCTTTAATAGACTGCAATTCAGGTTCCAAATAAATCAGTTTCAATCCGGTGGACGGCATCAGAGAGCCTTCCGGATAAACGTTTTATATAACCGCGCTTATCCTTTATTTTCAGCAGATTGATGTTGGCAAATGCAAGACCGGCAATCGCGGGCTTTCCGATGGCGACGGCGATTGTCGTTGATGCAGGATTGTGTGTGACCATGGAATACCCATTTCTTATGGTGTCGTTAACACGGCGATTTAATAAATTCATCTCATCTTTACTTAATCGATCGGGACCTTGAAGCATTAGACGTTGCGCCATGCTTCGATCCATTGATGCCAAAATAGCGGTCCCTATGCTCGATTTGAATGCCAGGAACGGCTTGGAAGCGCCGATTCCATTCTCCAATGTGTTTCGATTATCCCCATGAAACAGATAGCAGACATGCTTGCGCCACAGCACGCCCAGCGAGACGAGCAGATTTTCATCCATTAACGTACGGATGTATGGCAAGGCACAGGCCAGCAGGCGCGAGCTTTGCAGGCTTTGGGCGGCCAGAATGTGAATGCCCGGGCCGGCCTGATATTTGCAGTCCGCAGTCTTTTCAGCCAAACCAATGGCGGCGAGCGTACCCATCAAACGGTTAACGCCGGTATGTTCAAGATTAAGTCTCCGCCCAAGTTCCCGAGTGCCGATGGGACGCGCCTCGAAAATCATGGTTTGCAGGCATAAAATACCTTTAATCAGGCTTTGATTAGGTTGCGCCGGAAGCAGTCCTTTAGTTCTCATGGTGCTATAGTAGCATCACCATGCGCCATGTCAACTAAATTCTTCCGGAAACCGAGATGGCCGGATGGCTTATGATGTCCCCAGTGTGGCAGCGCGAACGCAGGGCGGGTGGGCCGGGGCGATGGCTTTACCGGAGATGTCGGCGGCGGACGTCTGTAACGGCTCTTATTGATGAACCACGCAATCATGCGCCGAAACCGATATTTCAACGTTTGCGGCACTTTTTGCGTCAGACAGTGTAACGTGCTGGGAATTTCCAGAACAATCAATAATATCCGAAGATATTTTACCACGGATATCACGGATTACAGGCATGTGGTCTGTCAAGTTGTTTGAGTAAGAATTATTAATGTTTTTTCTTCAAACTCTTTCAGAGACTTGTAACCCATCAATCGAATGCGCACGAGACCGATTT
>VSJD01000345.1 GCA_008636095.1 Kiritimatiellota bacterium
CTGCCGGATCGACAAATGCCCCGCCGCAAAAGGAGAACCCTGTGCACACAGTGACGATTGTAAGCTCAATGGATGGGTCGGAACAGAAAGCATTGTTCTATTTTCCTCCCGAGAGCGCGCCCGACCAGAAAGGCGACCCGGTCCCACTTCTGGTGCAACTGCATACCTGGAGCTTTAACTATACCCAGTGTACCGGATACCCAAGGGACAAAAAATGGGCAATGATTGCACCGGATTTTCGCGGGCCCAACAATCGCCCGGAAGCCTGCGCTTCCAAGTTGGCCATTCAAGATGTTCTGGACGTGGTTGCATACGCCAAAAAGACCGCCCGGATTGACGAGTCCAGGATTTACCTCTCCGGCTGGTCCGGAGGCGGGCACATGGCCCTGATGATGGCGGCCAAGGCGCCGAATGTCTGGGCCGGCGTTTCAGCCTGGGTGCCCATTTCTGATCTGGCAGCCTGGCGGGCTTTCCACGGACCGGACGCTTACGGCAAGGGCATGGACGCCGCGTGCGGGGGTGCGCCCGGTACGCCTGAAACGGATGTGCAATACAAGGCGCGTTCGCCGATTAATTTTTTGCCGGCGGCCAAGGACCTTCCCATTGATATTAACGCAGGAATTCACGACGGGCACAAGGGCTCCGTTCCGATCAGCCAGTCACTCTACGCGTTCAATGTTCTGGCGGAAGCTAACGGTTTCAAGGACGCACAGATTTCCGAGGCCGATATACAGTTCATGACGCGCGAAGCAAAAGTGCCACCAGCGCTTGCCGGTGAGACCGAAAACGACCCGGAAAGAAAGCGCGCGATCCTGTTCAGGCGGACGGCCGGGCCCGTGCGGATCACCCTGTTTGAAGGCGGACACGAGGTGGAAGGGGATGCGGCCTGGAACTGGCTGGGGCGGCAAAAGAAAGGCACCCCCGCCTGTTTTGAAGTTCCCAAATCTTCGGACGGAATAAAGAGTTCGGCAAGCGGTGTCCAGGATGTGGCTAAATAGTTCTATATAGCAGTTCCTGATGTATCAGGCACTACGTTTTTTTATTCAGCAGATAACGGAACTTGCCGGGGGTGAGGTTGACGGCACCCTTGAAGGCACGAGTAAAGTGACTTTGATCCGTAAATCCGCAGCACAGGGCAATGTCGCTGACTTTCATTGTCGTAGTAGATAGCAGGCGACGGGCTTCCGCGATGCGCTTTTCGTGAAGCAACTGGTGGAAAGTCTTGCCGGTTTCCCGGCGCAATGTATGCGCCAGGGTGGAAACACTGGCGCCCGTGGCGCGCGCGGCGGCCGTCAGGATTGCTTTTCCAGAGAAATGACACTGGATCCAGATCAACGCCCGATCAGGAAGCGAGCCCTCCTTCTCGGGGCACTCGTCGGCGACAAGATGCTGCTGGATCATATCCGCCACTTCACAGCAAGCCTCTTCGATGGTGTCAGCCTTTTCCAGGCGGTGCATGGAACGCAGTTCACGGTTGACGGCGGTCTCCCACGGCATACCGCGCAGCACATCCTGGCTGGTTATCACGGCCAGCAGTATGCGCAAATGCGCCTTGAGTTTGGTCAGGTCCCAGTTGCTGGCCATGAGCAGTTTGGCGAGAAAAATTGAGACTAACTGGCGCGTGCGCTCCCGGTCCTGCCGGTTCAAATACAAAACCATCCGGCATGTATCCGCCATGAGATCTGTTGGCGGCTGGGTTGCGTTGCGTAAAACCTCCGCTTCCTCGGCAATCTCGCGCTGTTGCAGGTACCGGGTGTTCTGCCTGGCAAAGAAAGCAGGGGAATTCAAGCCCGACGAGAAGGTGGCATCCATGACGTACTGGCCCAGGCCACGCAATGCGCTCGGCGTGATCGGCCGCAGTGAATCCAGGGTTTTCAGAAGTCCTTGTACATCCCGACTTGGCAACATGTTCAGACGTTCGCCCACTGTTTCGCGGATATCCGATTCCGGGGAATAGAATCCGCCCAGCGAGATTCCACCACGCCCAATATTTCGCGGAGCCACCGCCACCGTGACAAAGAGCAACCCCGCCCAGCATTCCGAGTAAAACGGCTCGCCGGATGATAACGCGTTCAATGCCGCGTTACAGCAGGTATGTCGGCAGAATGAATAGGCCGACGGATGCTCCAGACATTGCCGGCAAAAATCACAGACCGCCGCATTGCGCAATGGGCCTTGCTCGTTCAAGTCATGATAGACCGCGCCCTGCCGGCTTACAGATGCGATTTCATTAAGTAACAACCCAATTCTCTTTGAAAAATCGTCATTCATTTGTGCAAGAATATACCACATAATTGCATGAATATGCAATATTAATTGGCCGATAATCTGGCACATTGAGTTACTTGCAAAAGTTCGCTTTTGCAAGTGAATGACAGAAGTCAGGATTCAGAATGAGGCCGAACACCGTGCAACATCATATTGACAACAAAATCTATCACATCGAAATCCCTACCCCGAAGCAAAACACCGCAAAGCTCGACGAGGATCTGGAAAAGTTTGCGGAAAAGTACACCGCCGTGGTTGGGGCCGGCTATGTGGCATGCATCACGGATAATCCCATGGGCCATCTCAGTTTCCAGGCCACGGACATCATTCCGGAGTTGGCTCTTCCCGTAAAACCCGAGCAACTCATGATTCACCTCAACACCTTTCACACCAAGGACGCGATGGATCATATTCTGGATACGGCGGCCCGAATGGGCGCAAAGTGCCTGCTCGTTGTCTCTGGCGATGGCAATGAGCGGCTGCCCCGACTCAAGCCCGAGGCGATTGGTGAGAATGGTAATGTCGTCACCTCGATCGAGTTGCTGCGCTATATTCACCAACGCCATCCAGGGATCTTCACGTGCGGCGTGGCCTTCAATCCCTACGAGCCGCAGGACCATGAACTGGAAAAAATGCGCCGCAAGGTTGATGCAGGGGCAAAATTTGTGTGTACCCAGCCGCTGATCGGCAAGGATGAGCGCGTGGATGCGCTCCGGCCCTTCGGTCTGCCGATCATTATTGATGCATGGATGTCCAAGAACATTCATCTGCTCTCCGAGTGCGTGGGCTACACCATCCCGGAGAATACGTCCTACGATCCGATGGCAAACCTTCGCCAATTGCGCGCGCACTATCCGGACTGCGGCCTGTACCTCGCACTCTTAGGCTACAAGACGCAGTTCCCTCTGCTCAAGGAAGTCCGGGGAAACGTACGCTGAGGGAACCAACCAAACAGGAGACATTATTACCACCCCTTGGAAGAGATGGCGCATCGCGTTGATGGGGTTGCTGCTGCAACTCTGCCTGGGCACGGTTTATGCCTGGAGCTATTTCCAGAAACCGCTGATGGCCGCCTACGGGTGTTCGAACAGCCAGGTTGCCTGGGGCTTTTCGCTGGCTATTTGTTTCCTGGGTCTGACCGCTCCTTGGGTCGGCCTGAATTTGGAACGCTTTGGCCCCAGGCGATTGGCCCTGGCGGGCGGATTCCTCTATGCGCTCGGCTACCTGATCACAGGCCTGGCAATTATGGGGCACTCCCTGCTCTGGCTGTATCTGGGGTTTGGTGTGGTGGGCGGAATAGGCTTAGGGTTGGGCTACGTCGCACCCATCGCCACGGTTGCCAAGTGGTTCCCGGATCGCAAGGGACTTGTCACCGGCATGGTAGTGATGGGGTTCGGCTTGGGCGCCCTGATCATGGCCAAGGTCATTGCCCCGGTATTGATGGCGAAGACCGGGCAAAACCTTTCACAGGTTTTCTTTTGGATATGCGGGGTTATCCTTGTAGTGGCGTTGCCGGCGGCCGCCTGTTTGCAGAATGTTCCTGCGGCACAACCCGGCCAGCAGGCCGGCGGCAAGCCGACCGCATCCGCCCGGGTTGCGTTGAAGTCCCGCGCCTTTGGGCTGATGTGGCTTGTTTTTTTCATCAACATCACCGTCGGAATTATGTTCATCGGCTTTCAATCGCCAATGTTGCAGGACCTCATGCACGCCAAGAGTCCGGAATTGACTACGGCAGCATTAAGCGCGGTCGGCGCCACCCTTATTGCCATCAGCTCATTATTCAACGGTTTTGGGCGACTGTTCTGGGGTGCGGTTTCCGACCGGCTGGGACAAATTCGGGTGTTTCGGCTGATTCTGATCAGCCAGATATTCGTGTTTGCCGCTCTCGTTGTTGTGCGCGAACCGTGGCTGTTCGGCGTGTTGGTCTGTTACGTGTTGCTGTGCTATGGCGGCGGATTCGGTGTCATGCCGTCGTTTACCGGAGTCATGTTCGGGCAGTCGGTCATGCCCACGGTGTATGGTACGATTCTTACGGCTTGGTCGGCCGCCGGAATTGTGGGACCCCAGCTGGCCGCTTTCATCAAGGACCATTATGCCGACCAGGCTGGCCGGCTGACGTTCATCGTGGCAACACTATTGCTGTTGGTGGGCGCGGCTTTGTCGTTTTGGCTTCGCCCGCCTGCACCACCCGGCAGAGGGGACAGACCGGATTGCGGTTGATGCGCACGCACCGGAATTGCAGGCGCAAGGCATCGTAGGTCAGCAGGCGATTGGTCAAAAGCTCGCCGAGCCCGAGCAGATACTTGATGGCTTCCGTAGCCTGGATGGTTCCAATCACTCCCGGCACAACACCCAACGGACCCTGCGGCGGTTCTTTGTTGCCCGGTGGCAGCTCGTCAAACACACAACGCAGGCAGGCGGTTTTACCCGGAATGACCGTCAGCGTCTGGCCAATGAATTTCAGTATGCCGGCATGCGAATACGGTTTACCGACGGCGTGGCAAATCCCGGCAATCAGAAATTTGGATTCAAAATTGTCGGTGGCATCAATGATAAAATCATATTCCTTAAACAGGCCCCGCGCATTTCCAGCGGTCAGGCGCAGATTATGGGCATTGATCCGAACATCCGGGTTGAGCGCCGCAAAGGTGCGCGCCGCCGATTCTACTTTGGATCGCCCCAGGTCGGCAGTGGTATGCGCAATCTGGCGCTGAAGATTGCTGAGTTCAAGGGTGTCGCCATCCACAAGACCCAGCGTGCCGATCCCCGCCGCGGCCAGGTAATAGCCGGCGGGCGAACCAAGTCCGCCCACGCCGATCAACAGGATGCGGCTCGCCAACAGTTTTTTTTGTCCCGCCGCACCGATTTCCGGCAAGGCAAGCTGACGCGCGTAACGCTGGCGCTGCTCCTTGTTCAATAATTCCATACGCATCCTCCTCCCGCAACGGCCATCATTTTCTTGCCGGAGGTGTCTCAGTCTTTTCTGCTCTGCCACTTAAGCTTCAACTCCTCCACGGCACAATACAGTACGGGTACGACAAACATGGTGATCAGAACGACGGTCATGCCACCGAAGGATGGGATGGCCATGGGAACCATGACGTCGCTGCCCCTTCCAACCGAGGTAAGCACCGGAATCAAGGCCAGGATCGTTGTGCCCGTTGTCATCAGGCAAGGCCTGACTCGCCGCTGTCCTGCCGCCAGGATTGTGTCCCGAATCTCCGTTATCGAGGTGTGTTTGTGTTCCCGCAGCGTTTGGGAAATGTAGGTGGACATAATGACGCCATCGTCGGTTGCGATGCCGAACAATGCCAGGAACCCCACCCATACCGCCACGCTCATGTTGATCGTGTGCACCTGAAACAAGGTGCGCATGGAAACGCCAAAGACGCTGAAATCAAGAAACCAGGGCTGGCCGTAGAGCCACAGCATGAGGAAACCGCCGGACCAGGCCACGAAGATGCCCGAGAAGACCAGCAGGGTTGTCGGCACCGATTTGAATTGGAAATAGATGAGCATAAAAACGAGAAAGAGCGCCACGGGAAGGACAAGCACCAATGTTTTCGTGGCTCTGAGCTGGTTCTCGTAACTGCCGGCGAAGGTGTAACTGACCCCCGGTGGCAATGCGAACTCCCCGCTTGCCATCTTCGACTGCAGATAGGCCTGGCACTGCTCGACGACGTCGACTTCAGCGAAGCCGGGTTTCTTGTCAAAGACAACGTAGCCGACCAGGAACGTATCCTCGCTCTTGATCACCTGTGGTCCGCGAACATACCGAATCTCGGCCAGCTCCGCGATCGGAATCTGCTGTCCCCCGGCACCCTGAACAAGGACCCTCTCCATGGCCTCGATACTGTCGCGCAGTTCCCTTGCGTATCGAACCCTGACGGGAAATCGCTCGCGGCCTTCAACGGTGGTCGTGATCTTCCGTCCGCCGACCGCGACCTCCACAACATCCTGGAACTTACGTATCGGGATGCCGTATCGAGCGAGCGCATTGCGGTCCGGGTGTATTTCAAGGTAGGGTTTTCCGACAATGCGGTCAGCGACCACGGCTGGTGCTTCGACGCTCGGCACTTCTTTCAAGTAACGCTCTATCTGCAAGCCAACCTGTTCGATAACCTCCAACGACGGCCCCTTGACCTTGACCCCCATGGGCGCACGCATCCCGCTTTGCAGCATGACAATCCGCGCCGCGATAGGTTGAAGCTTGGGCGCGGATGTCGTTCCGGGAATCTTCGCGGCGGCGACAATCTCTTTCCAGATGTCATCCGGCGTCCGGATGTGATCGCGCCACTGACGAAACGGTTGCCCATAGGAATCGGGTATAAGATCGTCGTTCTGATCACGGATGAACTCCTCACGCTTGCGGTCGTACCTGAAACTAATACGCCGGCCGTCCTTGTCGGTGATATACTCCGGCTTGTAGTTGATAACCGTTTCGATCATTGAGATCGGGGCGGGATCCAGGGGCGTCTCGGCGCGTCCCAGCTTGCCCACCACCGAGTCTATCTCGGGAATCTGCTGCAGCGCCATGTCCTGCTTGCTCAGGATGTCGAGCGCCTCCCCGATGGAGGCGTGCGTCATGGTCGTGGGCATGAAAAGGAATGATCCCTCATCGAGAGGCGGCATGAATTCCTTGCCCAGCCCAGGAAACTTATGCGCCAGGTACTGGCCGGGGGACGCTTTGCGCAGCGGTTCGGGCAGCCACCCAAACATCTTGTCAAAACCAATCCAAATGCTCCCCCCCAGCAGAATCAGCGCCAGCGGGAAAGCAAGGAACGCCAGCTTATGGCTCAGGCACCCACGCAGTATCCTGGAATAAAACACTTCGAAGAGCTTGAAGAACCCCAGCAGTCCACCCACCAGCATGGCAATGAAGATCAGGTTGCGGATCAATCCGCGTTCCGGCCCGAGGGGCTCCCAGTAGACTGTCAACAGTACACCCACAATGGCAACGGCCAGCACGGTGGCGGCCGGAGGACCGAGGCGGGTTATACGCGCCGGGAGATGATCGCGCCAGAGGTCGTACGCACCGAGCAGAACGAGTACCAGGCCGCCCCACCAGGCGATGAAGATACCGATGGCCACACCGGCCAGAACGAGGGCCAAGTCCAATCCGGCGCGGAGTTTCTTACCCGAGATCCGTCCCCGGAAAAGCAAGTAGGCGCCCGGCGGCAGCACCGTCAGGGCAATGACAATCGCGGCAATCAGCGCGAAGCTTTTCGTGTATGCCAAGGGCGTAAATAATTTGCCTTCCGCACCAATCATCGCAAAGACGGGCAAAAAACTGACGACCGTTGTGGCCGCCGCCGTGAGCACCGCGCTACCCACCTCGCTGGCGGCGCGATGAATCACTTCAAGCCGCGATTCATCGGGGGAGGCACTTTCCAGGTGTCGCAGGATATTTTCGCAAATGACAATCCCCATGTCGACAATGGTTCCGATGGCAATGGCAATGCCGGAAAGGGCAACGATGTTGGCTTGAACGCCAAACAACTTCATGCCGATGAAACACAGAAGCACCGTAAGCGGCAGCATGCCGCTGATCAAGACGCTGCTGCGCAGGTGCATCACCATCACGAGCACGACAATGATGGTCACAAGGATCTCCTGGACGATGGCATCGTTAAGCGTACCCAGGGTCTCGTAGATAAGGCCCGTGCGATCGTAGAAAGGAACGACCGTCACCTTGCTGATCGTGACCCAGGCGGGCCAGTCTGCTTTGGAAACGGATCGGAGATAGCCCAGCCACGCCTCCTTGTTGAGTTCCGTCCCAATGTAAGCGTCGAAGCCGTGTGCGGTGGCGAATGCGGCAACCGTTTCCCTGGTCGTTTGCGCGTAGTCAACGACAGGCTTGGCGGGAAGGGCTTCCTTGGTCTCCTCGATCTTCTTCTTCACGTTCTTGATGACCGCGAGAGGATTGTCGCCATAACGGGCCACGACAACGCCCCCCACAACCGGCGCCCCGCCTTTATCCAACGCGCCCCGGCGCGTTGCCGGCCCCAAGGTGACGTGGGCCACGTGCTTGACCAGAACGGGAATATTGTCCGCATTGACTTTGATCACGCTGTTTTCGATGTCAGCCACGCGCTTGATGAAGCCGACACTGCGAACGAAGTATTCGGTGCGATTCAGTTCCATGGTTTTGGCGCCCACGTCAATGTTCGCCGCCTTGACCGCCATGAACACCTCGTCAAGCGTGACTCCGTACGCGCGCATGGCATCCGGGTCCACGTCCACCTGGTACTCCTTGACATATCCGCCGATCGAAGCCACTTCGGCCACGCCATCCGCGGCCAGAAGCCAATAGCGGGCATACCAGTCCTGAGTAGTGCGCAGTTCTTCCATATCCCAGCCACCGGTGGGATTGCCATCCGGATCGAGTCCTTCGAGCGTGTACCAGTAGATTTGACCAAGTGCCGTCGCGTCCGGACCCAGGGCGGGCTGGACATCGGGTGGAAGCGTACCGGCCGGAAGGCTGTTGAGTTTCTCCAGGACGCGGGTTCGTGACCAATAGAACTCCACGTTCTCTTTGAAGATGATGTAGATTGACGAAAACCCGAAGAACGAATAACTGCGGATCGTTTTCACGCCGGGAATCCCCAGCAGGGAGACCGTCAGAGGATAGCCGATTTGATCTTCGACGTCCTGAGGCGACCGCCCCGTCCATTGCGTGAAGATAATCTGCTGATTCTCGCCGATGTCCGGGATGGCGTCCACTGGAACGGGATATCGGGTCAGGCCGCCCATTTGCCAGTCGAACGGGGCAACCAGCAGGCCGGCCATGATAATGGCTAACATGAACAGCCCGACAACAAGCTTGTTGGTCAGGCAGAATCGGATTAAATGGCCGATCACCGATTTCTGTTCGGGTGTCTGCCCGGATGGGGGCTCGCTACTCATGTTCGTGGCCTTCCTTAGGTTCCCCGGCAGGAATAACCTGAACGACGTCACCGCATTTGGGCATCGTCTTGCCGAAGTAAGGATTGCGGGTTTTGTCGTCAACCTGCAGCCAGGAGGCCCCGCGATTATTGAACGCCATCGAGCACTTGAATTGATACGTTTTGGCGGGCAGAGGCCCGAAACGCACGAGCGTGGCGGTCATCTGTTCAGAAAGGAGTGCAAACTCCTTGCGCACAGCCTCAATTCCGTCTGCGCTGATAAGGCGCGTTAGAATAGCTTTCAGTTGGCCCGCATGTTGCATCCAATCCACGTGTGCCGGACCGGAGAGCCTTTGCATGTCCACGGCCGCCAGTGATTTGAGCGCCCGCTGGGCGCCCTCCCCCGCTTTTGGCGACTCATCTTCTGCCAAGGCTACCTGAATGGCAAAGTAATCTTCGACGACGCGTGCAAGCTGTCGGCGGAAGGTCTCATCCGTGACCGGCGCAGCCGGGACTTCCGATCCGCGTGAGAGTCCAAAGTTCGCTTCAAGCGACATCAGGTGTTCGCGCGTCTGCACCGCAACGCGCTGTGCGTCAACCAGTGTAGCCGCCCCATGGCCCTCCTGACCATCGTTGCCAAGCAGCATGGCGTGCTCTTTCCACAGCATGGCGGGATGAGCGCTCAACTGGGCGCGGGGTACAGCAGCCGTCTTACCGCCCAAGTTAGCGAAGGCATCACGAATTTTTTGCAGGTCACCGGTCGAAACCGTGGCAATGGCACCCTCAGCGGATGAGACAACGTCGTACAGCGCGTCGCGGACCGTGGCAGGAATTGTGACCGCCGGGGC
>VSJD01000344.1 GCA_008636095.1 Kiritimatiellota bacterium
TCCCATCGACTGCAACTTTATAGCCTGCCCGGCACCGTGATGAGCATGCTCGCCGCCACCACTGCCGCCTTCCGGCGTCATCATGCTTGGCTTGGCACGAATCTGCAACTCGGCATCCAGTTTGAAATTACCTCTGGTGACAACCTGGTCGCCTTCCTGCAGGCCGCGCCGCACAAGATAGTAGTCACCGGCACGCGGACCGAGCAGGATTTCCCTGCCTTCGTACGTCGGTCTATCCTTCCCAGGAACGCTCACATAGACGATTGCCCGGGTTCCCGTGATGAGTGGGGCCGTGGCTGGAATGACGAGCGGAGCGTCCGCCGGCGTCGGTTTTTTGCCGACATAGCCAAGGCTCTCCGTCCTTATCAACGGCATACCACACACCTCGCATGTACCCTCCGAGTCATGGACCACCTCAGGATGCATGGGGCAGATCCACTTGCCGGCCAAATCCGGATTCATGACTTTTCCGCTGGACGCCACATTGGCCCGCGCAACGGCCCGCAGGAACATTCCGGGCTTGAGCTTCAATTCCGGGTTCGCCACATTGACCCGGACTTTCACCGTGCGTGTAGCCTGACCCAAGACAGGATCAATAAACGCAATCGTACCTTTGAATACTTCTCCTGGATAGGATTCCGCCGTAAACTCTACTGTTTGCCCGTAGCGCAGCCACACCAGATCTGATTCGTAGGCATCCAATAGCACCCAGACGCCCGAAAGATCGGCGATGGTGTATATTCGACTGCCCGTCTGCACGTACATTCCCTCCTTGGCATTTTTGTGAATAACGATGCCGCCGACCGGCGAATAGATCGTCATATGGTCATCGGGTTTACCGCGCGTCTCGATTTCGGCGATCTGATTTTGGGTCAGGCCCCATAGCCGCAGTTTCTCGCGCACCGCTTCAATTGTGGCATTCGTCGGCACGCGCGCAGCGGCCCCGTCGCTATTTTGGAGTTGTTTTGCCGCCTTGACGGCTTGAAGAAGTTCTTCCTGCGCGCCGAGCAACTCGGGGCTGTAGAGGTAGACCATGTGGTCGCCCTTCTTGACCGGCACTCCCGTGTAGTCCACATATAACCGGTCAAGTCGTCCTGGCACCCAGGCGGTGATATACGAAACATGCGTCTCATCGTAATCAACCTTGCCTACCATGCGTACTTCGGCCGATACGAATTTCCTTTGCACCGGCGTCGTTTGAATCTCCATGAGTGCCGCAGCATTCTTACTGACGGATAGTTCCCGCAGGCCCGATCCCATATCGTCCTTGCCCATGTCCAGGGGGATCAGGTCCATGCCGCAGATCGGGCACTTCCCGGCTTTGGGAAGCTTGATCTGCGGATGCATGGAACACGTCCAAATTTCAGCCTTTTTTGCCGCGGTCGGTGCAACATTCATGGGTTCATGCCGCTGTGCTTCCCCTGACCGACCGCCGCGCCAGAGCGCGCCGGCGGCAAATGCCACAACAATGAGGACAATGCTTGCCCCCCACCGAACGCGTCTGTTCTTCAATATTTCAACAAATGTCATCATGATTTCTTCCTTCTCAGCAGTGTGTCATTGCTTCTCGCCGGACGTCTTAGTATCCAGCCAAACCCCGATATCATACTTCCCGATATTGCGCCCAATCTCTCCTAACGCAATTTCACGATCCACCGCCGCGCGCTCGGCCATCAGGCTGAACTCAAGCAAGGTGCGTTGGGCATCAATCAGTGTCATGAAATCCGTCTTACCGGCTGAAAATTCCTGTTTCGCCACGCCGAGCGCCTGCACGGCTTTTGGAATCAAAGAGGTCTTGAACAGGCCGATCCTTCGTTCAGCGTCACGGAACTTGAAGATTGCCATGCTCAACTCGGCTTTGAGCATGTTATACCTATCGTCTCTATTATTGACCGCCGCTCGACGCATGGCGCCGGCTTCCCTGATCTCAGCGCGATATTTTCCCCACCAGACAGGCACGGTGATACCGGCCATGATGCCCACATCGGACTCGTCTCCTTTCCCATCCATTCCCGGCATAACCATCCAGCTTGCCCCCAGCATAAAATCCGGCAGAAAATTCCTGTGCGCCAGCTTCTCCCGATAGGCCGCGGCATCAATCATCGAGTCCGCCGCCTTCAGTTCCGGGTTCAGATCCTTGATCATGCCGTCAAGAACAGCCTCGTTAATGAGCGCACGACCGTAGGGAGCTACTTTTGGCCAGGGAAGCGCGGCGCGTGCCGGAAAATTGAGCAGGGCGGCAAGCATGGCCGATTTTGATCCGCGCTCGTCCCGCAATGTGGCCAGCTCGTTGGCGATCCGGTCCTTCTCCACCTGCACCTTGATAAGGTCGGCAAAAGGCGCCAAGCCGGTCGTGTAACGGGTTGTCACGACTTTCTCCAGGTCCGCGAGCAGTTGGAAGTTCTCATCGGTAACCTCGGTTGCACGGAACAGGTAATGATACTCGTAGAACGCCTTGACCACGCGATCGAATAGCGTGAGCCGCTCGGCATCGAATGCGCGCATGGCCGCATCCGCCTCTGCCACGGCCCGTTTGTCGCGCAGAGTCAACTTGCCGAATGCCGGGAACAGCTGGATCAAACTCGCCTGGTACCGCGTTTGTCTCTGTTCAATGAAGTATTCGAATGCCAGTATCGGATCATCAAGGGAGCGCGCCTGGGGAACACGTTCCAGCGCCGCTTTCCAGCGGTCGAATGCCGCGCGTAACGCGGGACTGTGTGCAAAGGCATACCGGCGATAATCGTCAAACGTTGAATTACCGTCAAACCGCGCGGTGGTATCCGACGTGTCCGGCGCTTCATAGACGGCATCATATGTTTCGCGATACTTGGTGTGTAGAATCTTCTCGGGCAGCGAGGTGCAACCGGCCAGGCCGAGACCCCAGGCCGCCGCCAAAACAAGACATGCCAATTTGATCAGACGCATCATAAATCACATTTTTCCATCCGATACTTGCGCCGACGGCACCCTCCGGCGGCGGGGTAATCCCCACCCCTGCCATAACCGCACAGGTGATCTGCACTTTTTTAAATGTTACCCTACCAGCCTCAAGTTTGCGAATATATTTTTCGGGATCCTTCTTAACGGTCTCGATGCAGTCTTTGCAGCAGACGTAAATATATTTGCCTTCATAGTCCACAAAGAGCGATTTGTCAATCCTCTCGCCCATAACCGGACATTTTATCTGTGGCTGGAGTTGTTCTTTGTCCGCCAAGGCGACCGTGCCCAACAGGGCGGTGACTGCAATCACTCCCATAATCAGCATATAGTTTTTCATCTTGTTCTCCAATCTCCTCGCAAAAAAGTTTTGATGCGTCCAAGGCGCGCGCCCCGCGGGTTGCGTCCCGGGCCGGACGCTCCCCAAAAAATAGTTGTAAATAATCCTTGACCGCCGGGCAATATCTGGTATACAAGTACCAGATTAATACATAAGTAAGGGGTTGACGATATGGCGTCCTTGATCAAAATCTCAGATGCTGGGGCGATGGCGCTGCATGCCGGGGTCTACCTGGCGGGCTGGGACGGTTGTGCTTGTACCGCCGGCGAGATGGCCGCGGCACTGCAGGTCTCGGAAGCGCACCTGGTGAAAGTCCTCCAACGCCTGACGCGGGCCGGGCTGGTCCGGACCACCCGGGGGCCCAAAGGCGGGTATGCCCTTGCCCGGCCGCCGGCGCGGGTCAGTCTACGGGACGTGTTTGAGGCGACCGAAGGGCCTTTGGTCCCGGTCAAGTGCCTGTTGAAACACAAGGTTTGTGAGGGCCGGGCGTGTATCCTGGGCGACGTGATTAAAGTCATGAATCGGCGCACAATGGCTTACTTGACCACGACAACGCTGGGGGCGCTGGCCGTCAAGGGTTTATTTTCAGACGGTGTTGAACGCGCAAAGGCCGAAAATAAAAAGGGATAAACAAAGGAGCAAGTCATGTTCTGTTATCAATGCGAACAAACGGCAAAGGGAACGGGTTGTACGGTGGCCGGCGTGTGCGGCAAAGACGCCCAGACCGCAGCGTTGCAGGACCTGCTCGTATATGCCACCAAAGGCATCGCCCACTTCGCCATCAAGGCCCGACAGGCCAGCGGCAAGGATCCGGAGATCAATCGCTTTGTCCTGGAGGCGCTGTTTTCCACGGTCACCAACGTCAATTTCGATCCGGACCGCCTCGTGGCGCTCCTCAAGAAAGCCGCCAGGATGCGCGACAAGTCCCGTGCCCTCTACAACGAAGTCTGCGGCAACGAGGGACACTGTTCTTGCGGCGGGGGCGCCAAGACCCCTGAATCCGCCCTGTGGGAACCCGCCGACACGATGGCTAGTCTTCTGAAACAGGCCGCGGACGTGGGCATCGAGAAGCAGAAGACTGCGCTGGGCGATGACCGGGCCGGCCTCCAGAATCTCCTCACGTCTGGACTCAAGGGTACAGCGGCCTATGCCAACCATGCCATGATCCTCGGCAAGGAAGACGACTCGGTCTACGCGTTCTTCTTCGAAGCCCTGGAATTCCTGAACAATCCGGATCCCCAGGTGAACGACCTGCTGGGCATGAACCTCAAGTGCGGTGAGATCAACCTGAAGGTCATGGGACTGCTCGATGCCGCGAACACCGGCGCCTACGGCCATCCTGTCCCCACCGCAGTGCGCATCCATCCGCTGAAGGGCAAAGCCATCCTGGTCTCCGGCCACGACCTCAAGGATCTGGAGGCCTTGCTGAAGCAGACCGAAGGGAAAGGCATCAACATTTACACGCACGGAGAAATGCTGCCGGCGCATGGCTATCCCGGGCTGAAGCAATCCAAGCACCTGGCAGGCCATTACGGCGGCGCCTGGCAGGATCAACGCACGGAGTTCGACGCTTTTCCCGGCGCTATTCTCATGACCACCAATTGCATCCAGAAGCCCAAGGATAGTTATAAAGGCCGCCTCTTTACCTGCGGCCTGGTGGCCTGGCCGGGTGTGGCGCACATCGGTGACCGCGACTACACCCCGCTGATCCGGGCGGCCCTGGCGGCGGAGGGCTTCAAGGAAGATGGACCTGACAAAACTATCCTGGTTGGTTTTGGACATAACGCCGTGCTGGGCGTGGCCGGCCAGGTGGTGCAGTCCGTCAAGGCCGGCGCCATTCGACACTTCTTTCTGGTCGGCGGTTGTGACGGCGCCAAGAGCGGCCGTAATTATTACACCGAGTTTGCCCGGCAAGTGCCGAAGGATTGCGTGATTCTGACCCTGGCCTGCGGCAAGTTTCGGTTCAACAAACTGGACTTTGGCGCAATTAACGGTATTCCGCGGCTTCTGGATTGCGGCCAGTGCAATGACGCCTATTCGGCCATCCAGATTGCCGTGGCACTGGCAAACGCATTCAAGTGTGGTGTCAACGAATTACCGCTTTCGCTGGTGCTCTCCTGGTATGAGCAGAAAGCCGTCTGCATCCTGCTCACGTTATTACATCTTGGCATTCGCAATATCCGCCTGGGGCCCAGTCTGCCGGCCTGCGTAACGCCAGCGGTTCTGAAGGTGCTGGCGGAGAATTTCGCCATCATGCCGATAACCACGCCGGAGCAGGATCTGAAGGCCATTTTGGGAAAATAGGGAATGGGAGTATCCCAAAATCATGAAACGGAATATCATCAATATTGACGAGTCGAAATGCAACGGATGCGCTCAGTGTATCACGGCCTGTGCCGAAGGCGCGCTCCAGCTGGTGAACGGCAAGGCAAAATTAGTCAAGGAAATCTTCTGTGACGGGTTCGGCGATTGCCTGGGCGAGTGTCCCACCGGGGCACTGACTATTGAGGTGCGTGAAGCGCCTGATTTCGACTACGCGCAGACCAAAGGCCATGTGCGCAACGAGCGGGGTGAAGCCGGCCTTCAGCAATTGGAAACGGCCGCTCAAAAACATGGTGCCCCGAGCGAGCACCGGCCGTCGGCGGATTCGGGCGAAGGTTGCCCGGGCATGAAGATGCGGTTTACGCCAAAACCGGCCGCCGGCGTTGATGCGGCCATCGCCACAGATGCGGCAAAGGCTTCGGCTGGCCGGTCGGAACTGGAGCAATGGCCGGTGCAGATTCACCTGGTCCAGCCAGGCGCGCCTTTTTTCCGCGGCCGCGAATTACTGGTGCTCAGCACGTGCGCGCCGGTGGCTTCCGCCGATATCCACGGACAGTTCATCCGCGGACGCGGGGTGGTCGTGGGCTGTCCGAAGCTGGATAACACGGAAGGCTACGTTGACAAGCTGGCCGCCATTCTGAAGGACAAGAGTATTCCCGGTGTGCTCGTGGTTCGCATGGAAGTGCCGTGTTGCGGCAGGCTAACCAAAATCGTCCAGAACGCGGTCCGCCAAAGCGGCCGTCATGACCTCCGCGTGGAGGAAGTTCAAATAGGCTTGGATGGAACGATCAAAACGCCGTCCCGGATTGAATAAGTGTTGAAGGTTACAGCCGGTGCACATAAATATGCGAAGCCAGTTCCTCGTCAACCGCGAACCGGCTCTTGCCAAGCTGAAACAGAATGGTCGGAAATCGCTGCAGCAGAAAGAGCTCCGTTTGAGGAAGCGCCCCCATGGCAATCAATTTCCGAAGCGCTTCCCGGTCGTGGGTGTGGAGATAAGCAATCACCGCGCGTATCCAAACAAAGTTGTGTATTCTGGGACGGCCGGCAGGAACCAAACCCGGGTATTCAGCAAGAAACCAATACAAACAGTCTGATATTACAGCTATCAAACTGTCTTCTGATTGGTCTGATGGATTGGTCCTGCATCGGCGAGGAACAAGGTCAGCGGACTGGTGGGGACGGCCTCCTCGCTCTGGGACATGATCCCGGCCAGGCGCGCGGATCGGCCGGCCTGCACGGCTAAAGCAAAGGCGGCGGCCATAGCCACGGGATCGCCGGCAACGGCAATGGCACTATTTACCAGCACGGCGTCGCACCCGATTTCCATGGCCAGGGCGGCATCGGCGGGCGAACGCAATCCCGCATCCACAATCACCGGTACGCGACTGTCGCGGATAATGAGTTTCAACAGGTCGGCCGTGGCCAGGCCGTGGCCTGTGCCGATGCCCGATCCCAAGGGCATTACCGCAGCACAGCCGACATCTTCCAGACGCTTGGCCAGAACCGGGTCAGCCGGCATGTAGGGCATGACCACAAACCCTTCCGCCGCCAGGATCCTGGTTGCCTCCAGGGTTTCAATCGCATCCGGCATCAGGTGATGGGGATTGGGATGGATTTCCACCTTGATAAACGGACTGCCACTGAGTTCCCGGGCGATACGGGCGGCCTTGACGGCCTCCTGCGCGTTGCAGGCCCCGGACGTGTTCGGCATGAGCGTCAGGCCCTTGATGGTTAACAACGGTCCCAGCAGATCATCCGAAGGCCGTTCCCGATTGAACCGACGCAGAGCCACGGTCACGAGTTGGGCGCCGGAAGCCTGGATGGCTTTCAGCATGGTTTCGGCATTTGAGAACTTGCCTGTCCCCAGGATCAGGCGCGAGGTAAATGTGTGTTGGCCTAATTTTAACAAATCCATGGCAGTTCTTCGTTCTTGGTTCTTTGTTCTTTGTTCTTGTCGTCCGTCGTCTGGCTTCTGGCGTCCGTCCCCCGCCCTACCCGCCCCCGGCAAAGGTCAGGATTTCAATCCGGTCGCCTTCCTGTACCTGGTGCGCGGCGCGCAACTTGGAGGGCACAACATCGTCGTTCACGACTGTCGCCACACGATCAGCCATGAGTTTCAGTTCCCGCAGGAGAGCCTCCAGCGAGCACGGTCCGGGGCGCTCGATCGTTTTGCCGTTTATTATCAGCCGCATGGAGTCCATCCAATTTCCGTCGCCTGCCCTGCGTAGCTCCCCGAGCGAAGCAGGGTCACGTCTTCATCAATTTCCGGCGCTGAGCCACAACGATTTCATTAATCCGTTTGGGATTCGGTAAACCGCGGGCGACCAATTCATAGCCTTCCACGCCAGAGGTGGCCATCTTGATATCACCGATCCGGCACAGCCGCTGGCAAAACGACTGGCTAATTTCTACTGTGTTGATTTCCGTTAGCGCCAGATCCACAACGCGCTTGCTGACCAGCCCGGTTTCGAGCACTACCCGGTCCGGGTACACACGCAAGGTCAGACTAGCCTGCTTCCAGAGCGCGATCACCAGCGGGATCAACAGCCACCCGAACACCAGGTACCAGAAGTAATGCCACCAGGATGGCTCCACTTCCAGCAGGAGGTCTTCCGTATCTTCAAACACCTTTTCATCCTCCGAATTTTATTCGACATTGAGCGTTCGACGTTGGGCGTTGAGCGTTTGCTTCACTTTCCATCAGATCTTCCATTCGACGTTGGGCGTTCGATGTTGGATGTTCGACGTTTGCTGATCTCACTGGTGTCCGGCGTCCGCTGTCCCCCGTCCTACCCGAGCTTGCCTGCGCGATGAGCGGCAATGAAATTCATGCCAAAATCGTCCGTGCCCAGCAGGAGCGCCTTGGCCAGCTGGAACGGCTCTGCTTTTGTGTCCAGGCCCTGGAGGATTTTGGCATTGATCTGGAGCGGATCCACAATACCGCCATCGCCGCCGGCTTCCACCGCCAGATAAGCGAAGACCTGATTGATCAGTTTGCGGGCGGGCATGCCAAAGGACACATTGCTCAAGCCGCCGATAATATGAACGGCGGGGCCGTACTTTGCCCGGATCGCCTGCACGGCGTCCAAAAACATCTTGCCGTTGTTCGCTTCCGTGGAAATCGTATAAACAAGCGGGTCCACGTGAATCCAATCCATCTGGATGCCCTTGGCCGTTAACTGCGGGATCAGTCGTCCCAAGTTGTCCAGGCGTTCCTCCGTGTTAGCAGGCAGGCCTTTTTCGCCGGCGGCGGAAGCCACCACGGCCGGTTGATATTCGGCCACCGCGCCCAGGAGCCCGATGCGCTCCAGGGAAATGGAGTTCACCATCGGCCGCCCGCGGGCTTGCTCGCAGGCTTTCAGGCCGGCGCGCATGATATCGCTGTTGGAGGAATCAATGCTGAGCGGCAGGCGGGAGGCACCCTGGACCAGCGCCGCCGTCCACTGCATGGCCTTGATCCGTTCCGGCAAATCCATGCTGAATTCATCCACGTTCACATCGAGGAACGAAGCCCCGGCCTTCTCCTGCTTAGCCGCCATGACCCGCAGGTAATCGCGCCCGGCTTCCTGCGCGGGCCCCTGCCCGTAAAGCCCCTGCCAGATCGCCGCGACGCAGTGCTTGATTTTTCCGTTTTCCCAATCGGCGCTCTTCAATAAAATTTCGGGAATGGGCAATGTTTTCTTCTTACCAGCATCGTCATAGCGAATGACGTGCGCGGCGGCGTCCACCAGGTTGCCATCGCGCTTCAGCACGCGCGTGCAGTGAATGTTTTCGCCGATCACGATAAACGTCTTGATCTGCATAGCACAGCTTCTCCTTTAAAAATAGCCGACGTAAAGTCGGCTCTACTTATGCATCATGTAGGTAGAGCCGGTTTTATACCGGCTATGGCTTTGTTTTCAACCCATTAAGTTTCGCCCCACCGCGAGGCAGGTAATTGAACAGTGAACCCTTGGAACGATGAACCTGTGAACCTGTGTTATTCGGTGTAATATACGCCAACCACCCAACCCGACAAGCAAAATTGGTACCGCCGGTTCTGCGGCAGAAAAAAGCCGCCCCGCTGGAATTGCCCAGCAGGGCGGCTTTAAATATACAGGACTATAGACCACCGGCCGAGTTTTACTTTATGCCCGACAGCTTTTTCGCCAAGTCGGCGGCTGAAGCGGCATCCGGGGCGTAGCCATCGGCGCCGATCTCATCGGCGAACGCCTGGGTCACGGGCGCGCCACCAATCATGACCTTGACCTTACCGGCCATACCCGCCGCCTTGACGGCTTCCACGACGCTTTTCATATTGGTCATGGTGGTCGTCAGCAGGGCGGAGGCCCCGATCAGGCTGGCGTTATTTTCCTTGGCCAGTTGAACCATTTTATCGGGCTCCACGTTGATGCCCGC
>VSJD01000347.1 GCA_008636095.1 Kiritimatiellota bacterium
ATCCACGACCTTGAAACCTCCACCTTCCAGCATCATACACACCAGGTTCTTGCCGATGTCATGCAGATCGCCCTTGACGGTTCCTACAACGACCGTGCCCTTCGGCTGAACACCGGCGGCGGCCAGGAGCGGCTTCAACTGTTCCATGCCCGCCTTCATGGCCCGGGCGGCAATCAGCACTTCCGGCACATAGACTTCGTTCTTCTTGAACCGCTCGCCAATAATGCTCATGCCGGTCAGCAGGCCCTTATTCAGAATGTCGACCGGTTTGACATTTTCCGCAACGGCCTTCGCGACCAGTTCCTTGACGTCCTTGGCCTTGCCCTTGATCAAGTTCTCCGAGATTTGCTCCAAGATACTCATGCCATCCTCCTGTTTGCCCGCCTGCAGTCCGTCAACTGACGGACAGCATGGCGGGCAGGTTTGTTGCCCGGCTTGTTTACTACGCTGACCACTTTTCCCAATACGGCTTAAAAAGACATACCTACCATACGGGAACCCCGGATAAAAGATAGACAAATAATGCTTGATTTTATAACATTCTTGCTGTATTAAAAAAAATAGTGCCGAATATTTAATGTTTTTTCAGCCGGTACGGCCTGGTTTTATGACAATTCTATCCAAGCGCATGATCGCGGAAGTTTGCCGATCCTACCACCGGGCTTTCGGTTTGCACGCCTTGCCCATCACCATAAGCGGCGAACGCTGGCCGGACCGGCCATCGCCGGCGGACCGGCCATCGCCGGCGGACCGGCCATCGCCGGCGGACCGCTCATCAGCGGCGGACCGCTCGTTAGTGGAGCGCCTGCCGACGACCGTACAGACGCGGGCCTACAGTTTGCAGGAAGCATTGCATTGGGGCGAACCGTACCTGTTTTATCCCGTGGCCGGCCTGATGAGCTGGGTGGTAGCCCTGGTGGACCAGCACGCCGTGCGGGGCGGCTTGCTGGGCGGCGAGGTGCGGCCCCAGGGCAAGCCACTGGCAGAAAGCGTGCAGGGTCTGGTGAACCAGGGCATCGCTCTGCCGACCGCGCGGCGGTATATCGCCCGCCTGCCGGTCTGGAGCACCGAGCGCATCCGCGAAGCGGCCATGGCCCTTGAAAAAACATTTTACCAGATCAGCGGCTGGAAGCCGCTACTTTTGGAGGAAAACCGGCTCAAGGCCGCCCAACAGCGGCAAATCGCGGAAGCCATCGAAGATCAGAAAAAAAACGGCCAGACCGCCTACCCGATTGACAAGGAACGCATGTTGCTCTCGCTGATCCGCGCGGGCGATCAGAACGGCGCGCGGCGCGTGCTTAATGAAATGTTAGGCGCCATGTACCTGTTTTCGCCCAAGCTGGCGGTCCTGCGCGCACGGAGCATCGAAATGATGGGCTACCTCACGCGGGCCGCCGTCGAGGACAGCCCGCTCATGGAGCCGCTCATCGAGCGTAACCACCAGTGGATGCAAAAGCTCATCAGCGCGCCCGACTTTGAAATGCTGTCCCACGTTCTGATGCAGGCCCTGGACGACTTCATGCAGGGTATTTACGCACATGGTTTCAACATCTATAATCCCAAGGTCAGCCGCATCCTTGACTTTGTCGCCCAGCATTATACCAAGCCGATCACGCTGGAGCAGATCGCCGCGGCCACGGACTTGAGCGTTTTCCGCGTAAGCCACTTGGTGAAGCAAAACACGGGCAAGTCCGTCCTCCAACACATCATGCAGTTGCGCATCCAGAAGGCACGGCAGTTGCTGGAACGCTCGTCCCTCGGCTGTTCGGAAATCGCCTACGAGCTGGGATTCTGCGACCAGAGCTATTTCATCAAGCATTTCAAGCGCCTGACCGGCACCACGCCCCGGCGCTATCGCCGTTCGCCATCGACGCCCGGACCTGCACCCCTCACCCCCGCGAAAGAACAGTGATCGGGGTCTATCTTCGATCTGCACCATGTAGAGTAAAACGAGGCCAGTCGCATGCCCCGCGCCCCGGAAGCGCAATGGCTCAACACCACCCTTGCGCTCCTGATCCAGTTTTGACATTCTCTTCCCCATGGAAGTGCTCTTTCAGGCTAGTGTAGTGTTTCATAAATACATTGACTTTTGGCCGAAGGTTTTCCGCGCACCGGCCAGTCGCGCATGCGACGGGCATGCCCAAAGGCCTGTCCTCGCATGCGCAACACCGCCGGGCGCGGAAAGCGTTCGGTCCCTTGGGGATGCGGCGGCGAATCCGGCGGGGCTGCGTTCCACGAGGCGGAACATACCTTCGGGTATGCTCACGCCTCGTGCGCCTTGCTCCGCCGGTTCGGCGCCGCACCAAAAGTCAACGTATTTATGAAACACTACACTAGTTTCAATGGGCACGTATCCGTACCGCCAGAAAAGCGTAATTTTACAAACATTGGCATTTAGATAAAGACGGTGTGCAAACTATTCACCATGCCGGAGAAAATTAATGAAAAAGCACCGTGTTGCAATTATTGGCTGTGGGGCTCGCGGAAGAGATCATGTAAAATCATATCAATGGCTGCCTGAAGCTGAAGTCGTCGCCGGATGCGATGTAGCTTCGGAGAAAAGCCGTAAATTTGCCGGGGAATTCGGAATACTTCCATATACTGACGCCGAAAAAATGCTAAAAGAAGTGAAGCCGGACCTTGTGCATATTACCACCTATCCGGATGTGCGCATTCCATTGATGATGCTGGTCTCGGATTGTAATGTTCCGGCCTGCACAACTGAAAAACCGGTTGCCGCCAGGGTTTCCGACTGGAAACAGCTGTGCGCGCTGGAGGCCCGCAGCAAAACCCGTTTTGCCGTGAGCCATCAGTGTCGCTGGCAAAAGAATTTTGTCAAGTGTCACAATGCCCTCGAATCAGGGCAACTGGGGCAGATAAAATTTCTGGATATGTCCGCGGGAATGAACATTTCCGGACAGGGAACCCATATTTTGAACTATGCCATGGCGTTTAATAACAACGTTCCCGTAAAGAGTGTCTTTGGCGCGGCAAGCGGAATCGCTGAAATGTCCGCCGCTCATCCCGGACCGGACACCACCATCGGCTATTTGACATTTGCAAATGGAGTTCGCGCCCTGTGGAATAACGGTCCTACCGCTCCGCGTTGCGGCGACCCGGATGTCATTTGGAAGCATGTTCGGGTGGCGGCCTATGCCGACTTGGGGCGGGTTAGCTGGGAAGAGTTCAATCGCTGGGAAATTGTATCGCCGAACGGGGTTGAATCCGGAGACTACGGCGGCATGGACACCTGGACAGAGAATAATCTCAAATCCCAGGCTGATTTTCATCGGGCCATGCTCGAGTGGGTCAAGGATCCCGGCAAAATACCGGGAACAAATCTCAAACAATCACTGCACGAATGGAAGGTTGTTATAGCGCTTTATGCCAGCGCGCTGGAGCGGAGGCCGGTCCAGCTCGACAGTTTCAATCCGCAGGACAATCTTTTCGAATACCTGGAAAAAGCCCTGAAAAACTGACCATTCGAATGTTTCATCACGGGGATGGCGGAATTTCTGCAATGCGAGCCGAAGCGAAGGCTGGTATGCTGTGGTCGCGTGAAACGAATAAAGGAACAACCAAATGAAAGTCGTCGGCATAATCGGAGAACGTCAAAGTCAATTGATGGAAGAACCTGATCCGCACGCCCATGGGGAGTTGGCGCTCGTCAAGATTATTGCGGTCCCAATGTGTACGGAGTACAAGGGGTTTGCATCCGGAGAGCAGACCTGCTGCCTGGGGCATGAGGCGGCCGGGGAAGTTGTCGAAGTTACCCAGCCCTCGCGGGTAAAAGTAGGGGATCGCGTGGTCGTCATGCCCCTTTATGCTTGCGGTCAATGCCCGCTTTGTCTGAAGGGCGACTACATTTATTGTCAGCATCAGCTTGATTTCCAAAAAGTTACCGGACAGGCCACGGGCAACGTTACCTACGCGCAATATCTGCTGAAACAAGATTGGCTGCTTGTTCCAATTCCAGATAAAGTCTCTTATGATCACGCCAGCATGGCCTGTTGCGGGTTGGGACCGACTTTCGGAGCCATGCAACGCATGCAGGCGGATGCTTTCGATACGATACTGATTGCCGGGATGGGGCCCGTGGGCTTGGGCGGTATTATCAACGGCTTATTCAGGGGCTTGCGCGTTATTGCCGTGGAATCACATCCTTATCGGGCGAAGCTTGCTCTAAAGCTTGGCGCAACAGCGGTCATTAATCCACAGGAAGCCGATCCGCTCGGACAGATCATGGATTTGACGCATGGTCTGGGTGTGGACAAATTCATTGACTGTACCGGCGTCCCGGCTGCCCAGCGGCTTGGTATTGACGCCGTTCGCCGGAGAGGTCAGGTTGCTTTTGTGGGCGAAGGAGGCAACCTGAATATTCACGTCGGCAACGATATGCTTCGCAAGGGTTTGACCCTGCACGGTTCCTGGCACTTCAACCTTGGCGATGTTCCGCGGTTGATGCAGGTCATAACTAAATCGGCAAAATTGCTGGATGAACTGATCACGCACAAATTTGCCATGGAAGATATCCAACGCGCATTTGAACTCCAGTTGACTAAAAACTGCGGGAAAGTAATCCTGTATCCGTGGCAAAAATCCGGTTCATTGGCAACATAGATTATTTAAAGCCGAACAATGTGCCTTTACAACAGTTTCTGATCAAACTATCACTACCTATCAAACGAACGCCACCGCCTTCGTTCCATACTGTTGTATCACTTGTATTTCCCGTGACCGGAATTATGGTATTCCATACCATTAGCTATATATATTCCGGCACCACTCCCATTCGCCGTGTAATTGGATACAACCCAGTAATTGCTGATAATCGTTGGCGCATAGCCCCAAATGCCCCCTGATTCACCCCCCGGAATTTGCCGGCGATTATGCAATTGGCAATCCGCCAAGGCCCACCCTTGGAGATCTCAGCCTTATTATTTGCAAGTCCCATTACCATCCATGTCTGCCACCACATAGGCAAAGTTGCCATGTCTCAGCATTCAATAATTGGATTGACAGGTACGCCAAGGTGATGCGATCCAGCGACCCCGTAAAAAAGATAAAAAAAGGTTTGACATACTCCTATATATGTATATTATTAGTACTATTAATAACCATAAATAGACATAAATATATTGATATAATCAGGGCGTTATGTTGAAATTGATGGAAATGGATTTGAAGACGGTGCGTCCATTGAAAAACTTGTCCCGCGTTTGGCGGGATCCAGCGCGGGACAATTGGATAACGAACTCAACCGGACAAACTCGCCCAAGGTGAGTAAAACCAAGGTGACAGGAAATTCTGTCACGGATTCAGAAAAATCAAGAAGGAGGTGCGGTGATGAGCAGACTGATGAAAAATCGCAGGATGCTGGCGGGCGTGTCGAGCGTGTTCCTTTTTTCATTTTGTTGCGGCTGCAAAGTTGCGGATACGGATACTGCTAAAACAGCTCCGCCTGCGGTCATAGGGCAAGTAGCGGCGGTAAAACTGGAAGCGATACCTGTCGGCCAAACACCCTTTCTCACACATGCGGTGGAAGTGACGCCGGGAGGGAAATTGATGCTGCATGCCAGGATTATGCCTGTGGAAGGGCTGGCAGATGATAAATACACCCTTGTCCTCAGCCTGCCGGGCGCATGCTCCCTGAGCAAACTCCAGATCACGGGAACGGATAATGATGGCGTTTTTAACCACAAGGTCGGTCCGGTGGACGAACAGGTTAGAGCGGTCATTGCCGAAGGGGAAAAAAGGACTGAAATATACTATCGCCCAGACATGCAAAATCTTTGCGAGGGGATAGAATTGAATTTCGGCTACATCAATGAATTCCGCCGCACTATCAGTTACACTCCCGTTATAAAATTTATCGGTTCATTCGATTGGTGCAAATTCTCGAAAGAAGTCACAACGCCTGACAACGCCATTGGCGTCAGACCACTGCTCTTGAAGTGGCCTGACGCCAGGGGAAACTCCCCCCTTTCCGGCGCTCTTCACGTCAGGAACCTGAATATTCGCGAGGCTGATTCCGGCAAGTTGGTCTATGAGCTTCCCGCAGGGCAGGAAACAACCGTCACCGTTGTGCAAGACGTGAAGACAGCGCATTGGTTCGGCACAAATATGGTCCCGCTTACTCCCAGTATGAGGTATGCTGTCACGTGCGAGGCGAAGGGCGACCTTAAAAGCAAATCCGAGTCCGCACAGGTTACACTTTCAGGAGACACAGTGTTTTTCACCCGGAATTTCATTTTCGATGTGGCCGCTGATGCCGTGTTGCCGGCCAAGTTGATCTGGCGCATTACCGACGGCAACCAGCACGTGTACCGCGAGGGAGCGGTCGCGCTCATACCCGCCGGTAAAACGCTGACACCCAAGAAACTCGAGACATCGGTCTGGGTTGCTGAGACGCGGCTCTCAAATGAGTCAACCCCTGTACAAAAAATATTTGTGGATAAGTTTGCAACCTGGGGGCTGAACACAATCATGCCTCAATTTGATGAGCCGCGGTATGGAGCTTCCAATGATACGATTGAGTTCAGTTTTCCCGTCATCCAGGAGGCCAAGCGCCGGGGCATGCAGGTGCGGGCGTATCTGCATGTCCGCTATTCCGACGCCGCGCGGCCGTATTGCGAGGCGCACCCCGAATACTGGGCCGAGACTTACAAAGGGGACAAAAGCGCCGGATACAGAGTTTGCCTGACGCACATTCTCGATGGAGGGAAATACGATACTCCGCCATCCGGCGCCGGAGCGGGATTGAACAATCCATGGCTTGCGCGGTACTGCGAAATCTTGAACAAACGTATCGAGGTCAACGCCATAGACAGCATCTGGATGGACCATGAAATCGCCGGGGCCCCTTACCGCAAAGACCTTCCGCCGGAGAAGCGTAAGCCATCGGATGTTTGCCTGTGCAAGCGGTGCATCCGGGCCTTTCAGGACTACGCCAAGCTGGATCATCTCCCGACAACCAATGAGATATGCGGGGAGCTGTACGAGAAGGTGACGGATTTCAAGTGCTGGCAGCATCGCCGCCTGATTGAGATGCTCCACGATTCGGCCCGGCGCGTCAATCCGCGAGTCACGTTTGGCATCTACAGCGGCTGGCCGACGGACAGGATTGAGAAGGGCCTCAAGCTGGGAGATTTTTGCCGGCAGGCGTATGGCGTGGACTGGGCAATGCTCGCTCCGGCGATAGACATTGCGATGATGCGTACCGGTGGTCCGTTGCGCGGCGGTTGGGGAAACATAAACGCTAAATGTGTTGAGTCGCTGCGATCGGTTCTGACAAAGGGATTGAAAGCAGGACAGCCCCTGCCGAAGATCATAATCAGCCTATACGGACCGACTGCGGACGGCAATTGGAGTCAACGTTGCGCAGCGTTCCAAAGTTTAAAAATAGACATCGTCAAAATGGTTGTGCTCTATGGCAGTACCTCCGGCTGGTCATACTCCGCGGTGTGGGGCATGGACGACCAGTTGATAGCACCGATCCGCCAGGCAAACAGCCTGCTTGCTAAATACGAGGATTTCATTATTGATGGCAAGCGGGCTGACAATCTTGTCGAATTATCTGGAGAAAACGTCTCCGGGGCGACTTGGCAGTTGCGCGACAGGGTAATTACATTCGTCTTCAATTACGATGCGGCGCCGCGCGAGTTTTCCTTGAAGAGGAAAGACTTGGCAAATAGTGCGGAAAAAGTCTCGGTTCCCGGGTACGATTGCCTTGTACACGAGTGGGCCAGGCCGTAGTTTTTTCTGCCAAAGGGGCATAGGCGCATCCGCATTGGCTGGAACTGCTCGGCTTCCAACCTCAGGGTTCGTGCTCAGGGTTATCCTTAAATAGGAGTTATTAATGACAATGATTATAGGACCATTATTAAAACGAGATAGAATCCGCGAGGAACTGTGGCATTGGCTGAAAGACGGAAGGCTCGCGGTGGGCGACAAGCTGTATCCTGAAACGCAACTGTGCAAACAGATGGGTGTCAGCCGGATCACCCTACGGGCGGCGATCAACGATCTTGTCGGCCAGGGATATCTGGCGCGCCGCGGCCGGCTGGGAACGACGGTGACCAAATTGCCCAAAGGCGACAAAAGACCAAGGGCGCTGACATCGGGTAAAACGCTATTGTTCGTTTTCTATTCCAGTCTGCCGCAACTCAACCTTGAGACGATATCCAGCTATTACCTGCCATATAAAGGAGCGGAGCGCTTCATCCTTAAAACTGACGGAAGCATTTCCATTCAGCATGGCGAAGTCTTCGACCGTCTTCTGGAAAAAAACCTATTTTCAGCTGATGGGGTTTTAATCGCCGGCACGCGGCTGGACGAACGCATTCAAAAGCTCTCGTCAAAAAACATTCCTTTTGTGGTGATGGATTATATTTCTTATGGGATGCCGGTCAATGCGGTGGCATGTGACGATTTTGAAGGCGGTCTGTTGGCGGCCAGGAAGCTCAGGTTGCGGGGATGCAAAAGGATCCTGTTCGTAGGCGTCCGTTATGAGGGAGAAAATTTTATCCAGCCGGGCACCGTGCGCCGGCTGATGGGGTTACGCTCCGAATTGAGCGACCAGGCCTGTGTGACCGAATATTATGTGAATTACAGCCAATGGCTGGCGCATGCTCCGCAGGAAGAGCAAAAAATAGCCGACCTGCTTCAAAAGGGAAAGGGCGATGCCATTGTGTTTGCCATGGACAGTTTGTACGAGAGCTGGATGCGTTCTGCATTCAGAAACCATTGTCTCCATTATGTTGTTATTAAACACCGCCGCATGGAAGGATCCGCCGCTCAGGATGATGTTGTTTATTTGGATTTGGACCAGGTCGGCTATTTGGCCTGCCAGCGTCTTTGCGACATCATCGAACGTAAAGAAGCACAACCGGTCCGTTGGATGGTGCCTGCACGGGATTTGGGCGCTACGCAAAGTTGAAGCCGAAAGGGAGCAGAATATCATGATCATTGACATGCACACCCATTATCATAATTACGAGCATTTGGGCGAAGGCGTGCGCTTAACGTTTGAAGAATTTATCCACGAGTTGGATTTCCATGGCATTGACAAGGCCGTGGTCTCAAATGCGTTTGGCCTTGAAAGCGATTTTGTGTCCGGCAATCGCCTGCTATTCGAATTCATGGAACGGTATCCGGATCGTATTATCGGGTTCCTTGCGCTCCATCCGTGTTTTCCGGAGGAATCCAGGGCGCTTCTGCGGGAAGGCGTTGCCCGAGGGATCAAAGGGGTCAAACTGCATTGCGAGCTTTCCTTTGTCCCGTATGACGACCCCAGGCACTTGGCGCTGGTTGAGGAAGTGGCATCGTGTAACCTTCCGGTGACGATCCACACAGGCAGCTCCTATATTCAGCCGTCGGTGACTCTGGCCAAAACATTTCCGAATACCTGCTTTCTGTTCGGGCACACCGGAGGGCTGGCTTATCACCCAATGGTGCAGGCCATAAAAAAAATGGATAATGTTATTGCAGATCTTGCAGGCAATGTGTTTCTGGACGGATTTATCGAAACGATTGTGAACACCCTGGGGGAGGACCGCGTTGTTTATGCCAGCGATTTTGTGTTTATGGATCCCGTGATCATGTTGTCCATGGTACGGACCGCCAGGATTTCGGATGCCGGCAAGGAAAAAATTTTATCCGGAAACGCCCAAAGGATATTGAAGCTATGACTATTGACGCCAATGGATTGTACGGACGGTTTGGCGCTTTCGCCAGGGGGATATGGGATTTGGATCGCTACCTCGAAGAATTGCGCCGGCACGGCATAGACCGGAGCCTAGTGAGTTCGGCGGAGAGCGTGCTCCATGACGTGCGCCGCGGCAATGACCTGATTTTTAAGCTGAGCCTCCAAAAAAAGGACGAACTAATACCCGTGGCCGTGGCAAACCCAAGGTGGCCGGTCAAAGAGGTCGAGGAATGCCTGGCACGCGGAAGCCGGGCGATTCGTCTTTGCCCGGCCACGCATCATTTTGATCTGTCA
>VSJD01000346.1 GCA_008636095.1 Kiritimatiellota bacterium
AATCCCTGGCTGATGAATGATTTCATGTCTTTCTGTTCCGCCGTCAAGGTGCCTCTGATTATTGATGTGGGCCTGTCCCCCTGCCGCAGCGTGTACGGCATAGTGCCGACGGCGGAGGCGATGGCGTTCTGCAACCGATACGCCGATTTAAATTTCCTGCTGATGAATATTCCCGGGAGCGAGTGCGCCGGATTGACAAACTTCCTTAAAACTCATCCGCGGGTGTTCCTTGAAAATTCGGATCTGTATATGGCGCGCTATGTGGAACACCTGGTCGCGGCGGGTTTGGAGAATCAGATTTGTCTCGGCACGGGGTTCGGCATTAACAGCATGGCCGCCGGCATCAGTACGATCCGTTGCGCGGAAGTGACTGCGCAACAGAAGCGCAAAATGATGGGAGAGAATATCGGCCGGTTTCTGGGTTTGCCGATGAGGCCTGAATCCAGGGAACGGGTGAACGCGTGAAAACATTGATACAGGCGGGCATGAGCAAGATTGATATTACACCCCAGGTTCCCGTTAAGACGGCGGGCATGGGCAGCGCCCCGGGCGCCACGGGAGTGGAAAGTCCCTTGTATGTGAAAGCCCTCACTTTTTTAAAAGATCGCAAATATATTGTCATGGTGGGCTGTGATGTGCTGGGAATTGATGAAGATATCAAGGACGACATCGAAAACCGGGTTAAAGCGAAAATAGCCGGCGGCGATCTTTTTATTACCGCCACACATACCCATTGGGCCCCGCACCTGCGGTCGATATGGGGCGCTTATAAAGTCAATCAGGAATATCGGACATTATTCATTAATAGAACGGTGCAGGCTATTGAGGAATCTCTGCAAGCGATGGAACCGGTGGTATTGAGTGCTGGGAAAAGCGAATGCGGCCTGAATATCAATCGGCGCGTGCTGGTGGATGGCAAAGCCTTCATGCTTCCGGCCTTTCCGGAATTGACCTATTGCGCCCAGGGTCCGGTGGATCGCGAGGTTACGGTGCTGCGCGTGGGGCGTCCGGACGGCAGTCTTAAAGGCATGATAGTCAATTATGCCTGTCATCCGATTTCGTTCCCCGCAAATTACGATCAAATAACTTCGGATTATCCGGGGAAAGCCTGCGCGTTGCTTGAAGAGCGCTATGGCGGGATATGCCTGTTTATCACGGGCGCGGCCGGCGACCTGTGTTCGATTGGCGCGTTGAAGGGCGTTTTTGTCCGGGACATGGTCGGCAAAAGAATTGCGGAAAGCGTCGGCGGATTGCTGGAGGGCGGGCGATTGGAACCGATCGTCCCTGTTCCTTTTCACAGCGAACGGTTTCATATTACCGCTGGAATCAGGGAAGCGGCGCGGCGGCATTGGAACATCACCCTTTTTGGCGATCGGAAGACGTTGGAGCTTCCGGTGGGGATTTACATGGTGGGTCCATGGACGGGGACCGCTGTGGGGGGCGAGTTGCTGGTCGGACCCGGCTTGGCCATTAAACGGCAGTCGCCATGCCCTTACACCCATATCTGCTATGCGACCAACGGATACTACGGATATATTCCCGCCGCTGCTTCATATCCCGAGGAAGGTTATGAAATTATTGCAGCAGTCGTGGAACAAGGTACGGCTGAAAAAGTCGTTGATGAAACAACACGAAGAATCGGGCAATGTCATCAGCCCATGGAATGAACAAACGCAAACTGCAGCCGAAACCAAAAGTGAGGACCGGAAGGGACAAGTTATGAACCAGGAAATTACCATTCGACAGGCACAGGAAAGTGACAAAAACAGAATCAGGGAGATCGCCGGACTCGCCTGGCACGGGCAGGGAGCGGGATGGTTCCTTCAGCAGAAATACGGATTGATCGGCGGGAAGACCTATATAGATTGGATGTGGCCGAGTATTGAGATTAAATTTAAAACCATGCCGCAGTGGGTTTTGGTCTCTGAGGTGGGGTGTGAGATAGCTGGTTTTGTTTGCCTGGTTTTATTCCCTGAAAGGCAGACCGCCCGAATCGGATATAATGCCGTGGATCCTAAATTCCGCGGCATGGGCCTGGGTAAAAAACAAATTACCCACATTATGGATATCTTTTATCGGGAAAAAATGAAGTTTGCAGAAGTGGTGGTGGATCAGGATGAAGGCCATACGGCCGCGCGCAAGGTATACGGAAGTTTTGGTTTTGAGCCAACGGTCATCCTGGAGATGCGCTATGGGGAGGTAAGCAAGGTGCCGCCTCCTCAGTCAACCGGCAATCTGAAGTTTCGGCCAGCCGTTGATGCGGATGCACCGTTTGTGAAGGATGCTTTGGCCACGGCCCAAAAAGGCTGGCATAAATATTCCGTGGTGGAAGCGCGCTATGGCATCGTCGGCGGCCGGTCCTGGGTGGAATGGATGTGGCAGGATTGCCAGAATGAACTGAAGGGGGATTGGAGCAGGGTTCTGATTGTTGAAAAAGGGGGACAACGCGCCGGTGCGCTTGTTTATGGTCTGAGTCATGACAACCAGATGGGGCAGGTCCAATCCATTTCCCTTCTGCCTTCTGTTAAAAATAATGAAATCATCCCAACTTGTATCGGCGGCATTGCGGATATTTTCCGGCAAAAAAATGTGCCGTATTGGGAACTCGACAGCCTCTTAACGACCGACGGCGCGCGGCAGATTCCCGTAGAGGTCTGTAAAAATTGCGGGCTGGAGGACAATGCCGTGGTTGCTCGCGGAGAATACCGATTCCGCCAGTTATAGATAAGGTCCCCGCTATTGACCGACCCTCAGAGGGCAGGACAAGCGCATCAATGCGATCCGGAGCGGATTGCCTTGCGGTATTCGGAAATATCGGACCGAAGTACGGTTTGTACCTGGGCAATTTTCCACCGCAAATGCTTAGCATCCGTCATGTATTCCATGCTGGGTTCCCAACCCAGCCGTGAATCCTGTTCGACCAGTGGTATGGTCGCGCGCGTGTTTTCAATCTCACGCCACGCAAGTGATTCCATGGCATTCAGAATGGTCAGCATCGTGCGCGGCTGGTCGGTCACCAACAGTCGTTGATTCAACCGCCACCACTCTTTGACATGCGTAACCGTGATGATGGTGTTGAGCATGAATCGGCCGAGATTCAACAGGTGATCGCCGGCAGGTCGTTTATGCATCGGCATGTGCGTCAGGGCCTTTTCCAGCGAACGCAGGCCGGCTTGCCAACGCGCCGCCATCCGGCGCAACGCCCGGATTTCCACAGCAACGCGGCATGGTCCGGGCGATTGGCGGGGATCATCCAGGGGCTTATACAGACTGAAGACAACACGGCTTCCAAACCACGCATTCCAGGCCGATGGAATTTTCAGGTCCTTGGTCCCGAAGGATTTCGACAAATTCGGATGAAAAATCAGGGGATAGGAAGGTCCCACGCGGAACGGTCCATATTGGTCTTCATTGGTGGGGATATAGTCACGCCGAATGGCATCGCTCCAATCGCGCCAGGCCTTCACGACCAGCGGCGCCGCCCGTATGCCGTAATCCCGTTGCGCAATGGCCTTGGCCAGGACTGTCACCGAAGGACTCGGCTTCCAGAACGACCACTTGGCCAGTTCGCTCACAAACGACGGCCACCATCCGTAATGGTGGGATTCCATCAATCCGGAAAGGTTCCAGCGCCGCCGCGCCGCATGCAACGCCGCATGGCGCCGGGCCCACTGAAACGGGGCGGGTTCATAGGGAATGACGCCGAAATCCCACGTCATCCCTGCGGTATTGCTCATCGTGTAGAGCCGCAAATTCCGTTTCTTCGCCACGGCGGCCTCGGATCTGAAATAATGCCCCGGCCCCGCATACGACAGCGTGTAATCAACGCAGACATTGATCACATTTTCGTGCCGGATTTGGTCGAACATCTCAAAGGTGACCAGCAAAGTAATATCCGTCGGCAAGGCGCGGAGCAGAGCCAGGCGGTCCTTTTCCGGAGCCCATCCCCAGTTATACGTCCAAAACACGATATCGGCCTGCGGACTGTATTTGCGGATCACGTGTTTAACCAGATTGACCCATTGTGGATAATCGCGGCATGGCCACCATCCGGGACTGGGCTTGGTCGGCGGCAATCCATCGGCCAACGGCGAATCATAGGGTCGCCCTGTGGTCCTTTGATCGTGACTGGGAAACTCCACGGACTCGCCGACCAGGACCACGCCTTTGGCCCGGGGGCAGGCTTTGAATAACGCGCCGTAGGTGCTGTCATAATACGCCTTGGCATCGGGGTCGGACGGATGCTTGGTGCTCCTGAGATAGCTGTACAAATAGACGTCCAACCCGAATCCGGCGGCGCGTTCGACGAGATCATTGAAATCCAGGTAACCCTGCGTGGTGTGATCAACCCCGCGCGCAAAAACCAGGATGGAATCGAACCCGTGATGAGCCATGGCATTCAAATGGCTGTCTGGAAATTGGTCAATACCCCATCCGGAATGTATCATGCGCGGGGAAAACAGGGGTTCCCGAACAACATCCAGGTCGCTAAGAATGGGCGCTTCCCGCAGATTCATCAGATCTTCCAGATAAAAGGCGCCTTGGCTGACGCCCCGATCATCATGTCCGCAGATAATCGTACGGCCAAGCGCGCACAGCAGACGATAACTGCCCGGCCGCGTGACCTGTCCTCCCAAGGCACGTAGGTCTGCCCTGGTCCCCAGGATGATCGCGGAATGCTGATCCTTGCAGGCCTTGGCCAAATTGCCCGTTTTGATCAATAGGGTCGAGATCTGCATGCTCGTGAACAGGTAATCCTGAAGATCCCGGGCGGTATTCACAATCAAGGTCGAAGCCGATGCGCTGATGATAATCCGCCCGCCGTTTTCTATTATCCATTCGCTGGCAGTTGGCGCGGCTTGAATATTGCGCCGATTGGGAGCATGCACCTGGTTGAGTCGTTGCCGGAACTGATAGTTTCGCTCGATCGCGGAATTGGTTTTCATGATCCTTTTGAAAATCCTTTCATTATTTCTCCACCGCAGGCATTTAAAGTTCCCGGTTCCATTAAATAATGCAACCGGTTTTAATGGCCGCCCAGCGGGCGGTTTCTTCGATCGTTGCTTCCGTGGTATGGCGCGGCTGAAATCCCAGCTGGGTCCTGGCTTTGCCAATATCAAAACACATGTGCGCGGCCATAAAACGCAGGCCGGTTTCGTCGATTTTACCCTGATATTTTTTCAGCATGGCTTCCAGGGGCAGATAATTAATGGCGGCTTTGCGCCCGAAGGCGGCCGCGGTAATTTCCAGGTAACGCGTCAGGGTGACCGCTTTTTTCAGGCAGATGTTGTAAATCTGCCCAATGCTCCGGCTCGTTTCCGCCGCAAGCAGAAATGACCATCCCAGGTCGGCGACATGGATGGGCTGTAAAAGGGCCAGCCCGTCATCGGGCAGGTCCAGGGTGATATTGTTGACAATATCTTTGATAAAATCGTTGCGCCGCCCGCCTTGATTGTCGAGCGGCAGCATGCCCGGTCCGCTGATATAACAGGGCCGGATGACGGTCGCCGGGAATCCCTGCTCTTGAAATAATTGCATGACCTTGGTATCGACAACACATTTTTGCTTCCAGCCGGCGCCGAAGGAACCGCTGTAAGGCATGGTTTCATCGCCGGGGATAAAGGGCAAAGGGGCATAGCCGCCGGTGGAACTGCAATGGATATACTGTTTAAGCCGCGGTGCATATTTGACGATTAAATCAATTGTTGCTTCGGTGGGGACGGTATCTACGACGATATCATAGGCGGTTTTAAAAACAGCCGCCATTTCGGACTCGCGAGTTTTATCCAGGGAAAGAAGCGCTATATCCCGCGGCAGTTCTGAAATGAATTCCTGCTTTTTGCCGCGCGAGGCAACGGTCACCTGGTAGTCGGCGCGGTGAAAGTGAATGGCAACATGATGGCCAACCCAACCCGTCCCGCCCAAAATCAGAATTCTCATGAAAGGACACCTCGCAAATGTTTGTAGAAAAGTACAAAACGGGCATCATCCTACCCTTGGCCATCTGATTCCGCAAGCAAACAACGGGGGGGGGTATCATTGTTGAGATTCCCGGTGGCGGCATGAAGATTTGGCCTGATCGGATATGCAATTAGGTCATGCCCCATGTCGCGAACATGGTTGCGGCAACCAGTTGATTGCCCTTGGCGGTCAGATGCACACCGTCGGTGGTGAGCAGGAGGCCGGTGTGTTCGGGGTGACGGGCCCATTCATTCGCAAAGGCGATATCGGCTGGGACAAAGCGCGCGCGCATCTCATCGGCTGCCTCCCGCGCCGCCAGGCAATAGGGAGTCATAATGTCCCCGTGCATGGCCCAAGCCTCGCCTTCGAACCGCCATAACGGCGGAGTGATGCTGAACTTCCGGATGCCGGCCAGCCGGCACAGGTGAATAATCCAGACCAGGTTGCAGCGATAGGCTTCCGGCGATATGCGCGGTTCGTCCGCCCATTGACCCCGGCCGACAGCCGCATCGTTGGCCCCGAGAAAGATGGAAAGCGCGTGCGGCTTACGGTCGATCACCTCCGCCTGAAGACGCGTCAACGCCCAAGGGGTCTTATCTCCGCCCCGGCCAGCATTGATCACCTGGATACCGCGCGGTTTAAAATGTTCGGCGATGATCTTGACATATCCTTCGCGTGAGGCAGTCAGGCTATCGCCAAAGCAGATGAGGGTTTCGTTGTCGTTCAACCAGGGTTGATCATGGGTTAGCATGGCAGTCCTTTCAAAATGATCGTTTTCAGCCGGCCACAGAATATAATGTGGCCCCCCTCCAGCATGTCAATGTCATTTTCACCTTGGCAATAGGTCAAAAGCTGTCTGTACAGGGTTCATCACCCAGGTGGAGTTACCCATAGCTGCGGCTACGGGTGTCGAACGGTCCTCCGCCGCGTCTATGGATAACTCCTTGACGCTGGATGCAGTGATGGTAAAAATGCAGACAACGCAGGCCATGACTCTCTTTGATAATGCTCATGCCAAAGGGGGAAGGTCAAGGAAACCATAGCGTTGAACGAAGTGAAGCACCCCGCGGCAACCTGCCCGCCCGCCCGTAACGCTGTCGCGTAGCGACTGCGGGCAGGCAATGCTACGCATAGCGTTGTAGGCGGGGCCACAGGGCTTTCTGGCGAAGAAGGGTAACAGACCGAGCCTTTATCTTGGCAAGCAAGACCCATTGTGAAAACGGCAAGGAATCAGGAGTTAAAAATGAACCATTCATTTGCGTTGAAAGCTGGAAGGTCCCAGAAGAGATTCACAAGCCTGACAATCAACACGTCTCATGACCGCTTCGAAATCCCCATATTCATCGTCAGGGGCAAGAAGGATGGCCCCACGCTCACAATCATAGGCGGGGAGCATGGAACCGAAGTTACGGCGCCGGAGATAATAAGACGCTTTATTGAGGGAATTAATCCCGAGGAGCTATCGGGAGGTGTTATCGGAATACCGGTCGCCAATCCCCCGGCAATGAGAACAAAGCAGCATTCCTTCCCCTACGACAAATGGGTATGGTGGAGCGAATTGAACGACTTGAACCGCGCTTGGCCCGGACAGCCCGACGGCACTCCGGCGGAATGCATTACGCATGCCTTGTTCAACCAGGTACTGCTGAAGTCCAATGCCGTCATATCCATTCATTCGACAAACTACACCCATTACGTTGAGGCTGATTTATCCTCAAGGGCGAGCCGGAAGCTGTGCCTTGACTTCGGGCGCATCGCACTGGTGCGTTACACAAACGCCCCCGGAAGGACCAGTTTCAAGGCTCCGCTAAAATACGGAATCCCCTCAATGTTGATTGAGTACGCCCCGCTTCGCCATGTCAACCATAATGTCATTGACGATGCCTTAATTGGACTTGAGAATCTGCTTGTTTCCATGGAAATGAAATGCGGAAAAATCAGGAAGATAAAGGACCAGTTCATCGTCGCCTACGCGAAGGGGTTGCGGATTGAACGGGTTGACGCCATTGACGATGGAATCCTCGTGCGGGGAAAGCCTTGGGGCAGCCACATGCGCAAAGGGGAATTGATCGGCCATATCTATGACCTGTACAAGTACCGGAGAATCCAGGAAATAAAGGCTCCCATTGAAGGAATACTCATAAGCACCGGCCCTAATCCCGCACATCAGTCGACTTTCTTCATGCATACGGATTCCGTATGCCGCGGAGAATGCGTGGCTGAAGTCATGGCCTTCGACAGACACATCGTAAACAGGAACGGCGATGAATGGAGGGACAAGCTGCTAGCCACTCCCTCTTGAGTGGCAACCAGCAGACGCATTCCTGCATAATTTGGATTCCATATGCTGACAATTATTTTCATCGGCACATTGCTCGTTTTTGTGGCCGCCTATTTCATTTACGGCCGGTTCCTGGATCACCGCTTTGACGTGGACGATAAGCGGCCGACACCCAGCCACACGGATTACGACGGCATTGATTGGGTGCCGACGCATTCCGCTGTCCTGTTCGGCCATCATTTTTCGTCCATTGCCGGGGCCGGGCCAATTGTCGGCCCAATCATTGCCTCGCTGGCTTTCGGTTGGGGTCCCACCCTGATTTGGATCCTGATCGGGGCCATTTTTATCGGCGGCGTCCAGGACTTTTCCGCCCTGATCGCCTCCATCCGCCGCGGGGGTCGCTCCATTGCGCAGATCGCGCGTGAATCCATGTCGCCGCTGGCTTTCCGCCTGTTGTTATTGTTCATCTGGCTGACGCTGGTCTATGTGTTGACGGTCTTCACGGACCTGACTGCGGCTACCTTTGTCGAGAACGGCGGGGTGGCCACTTCATCGCTGTTGTTCATAGCACTGGCAATCGGGTTTGGCCTGTTTGTCTATCGCCTGAAAATGCGTATCTGGCAGGCCTCGCTTATTTTCGTGCCGTTGGTTTTTTTAGTGGTCTGGGTCGGCCAGGCGCACCCTATTTTGCCCGCATGGCTTAACAACACCCTGGGATGTGATCCCAAGAAAGCATGGTGCCTGTTACTCATTGTGTATTGCTTTGTAGCCTCTACGGTGCCGGTCTGGATTCTGCTACAACCCCGCGATTATCTCTCCTCCTACCTGTTGTATTTCTCGGTACTGGGCGGATTCCTGGGCATCCTGTTCGGCGGGTTTGCCATTCAGTATCCGGCGTTCAAGGCCTGGCACGACCCGCAGTTGGGGATGCTGTTCCCGATCCTGTTCATCACCATCGCCTGCGGGGCCTGCTCAGGATTTCACGCGCTGGTGTCATCCGGCACCACGGCCAAGCAGTTGAACAAGGAAACAGACGCACGTAAAATCGGCTATGGCGCCATGTTGATGGAGGGCCTGGTCGGGGTTATGGGCCTCATTGTAGTAGCCATGCTGCCGCTGACGAGCCCGCTCACGAGCCAGGCGCCCCTGACAATCTATGCCAACGGCATGGCCAATTTCCTCGGCGTGTTCGGCATCCCGGCCAAGATCGGATTTTCATTCGGCCTACTGGCACTCTCCGCGTTTATCCTTACGACCCTCGATACGGCTACCCGGCTGGGCCGTTATATCTTCGAGGAATTTTTGGGCCTCAAAGGTCCCTACGTGCGTTATTTTGCCACACTCCTGACGTTGGTTCTGCCGACGCTGTTTGTGCTGGTTACGCTTAAGGATGCCGACGGCAACCCGATCTCCGCCTGGAAAGCAATCTGGCCGGTCTTTGGCGCCACGAACCAGATGCTGGCCGGACTGGCCCTGCTGGTAATCCTGGTCTGGCTGAAAAAAATCGGCAAACCGATCGGGTTCATTCTTTGGCCCATGATCTTCATGCTCGGCATGACCGTCTGGGCGCTGGTCATGCTGATCAGTCAATACCGCTTGTCATTGATCGGGATTATTGCGATGCTGTTGTTCGTACTGGCTCTGCTTTTGATTGTGGAAGCCGCGCGAACGCTCAAGACCAAATCGGCGGCAGAATGTCGAGGCGTACGGGAGTAAGGGTGTATGGGTGTACGAAGACAACTCTTGACCCCCTTACTCCCTTACTCCCATACGATAATAATAGGAGTTCATCATGAAAATGGTTAAACGGGCCCGGGAAATTCTGGATATCGAAATCAATGAATTGAAGCGCGTCCGCGCGCAACTCGGCCAAGACTTTTCGCGCGCCGTGCAGATCATCCTGGATGGCCTGAACCGGGACGGTAAGATCGTAG
>VSJD01000100.1 GCA_008636095.1 Kiritimatiellota bacterium
ATAATCCCTGGCTTCCGTAAGTTCAACTTTATCCACATAAAGTGTGATGGCCTGAGGCGCATCCCAAGTATATATCATAATGTATAAGGATTCGTTAGTTGCGGCGATTGTCTTCGTCACGCTGATCTTTTGCCATCCCCAGGTGAGTTCTGTAGTCTGATTGGCATAAGTCCATTCGCCACTCTCTGCATACAGGCAGATCCTGACTTTTCCCCGCCCGGTCCCTTTTACATAAGCGCTGGCGGTGTAGGTTTTCCCCTTTTCCACCTGGTAACGAGTACTGCCGTAAACCCCCTCGCAAATTGCCACGCCGGGCATGGTGACTTTTAATCCTTTCCCCGACATTGATTCCAGGGTTGTCGCCAATACTGCGTTTTTAGCCGTCAGCCACTTGTTTATGCCCATTTCAAAATCACCATTATAAACCATTTTATAATCCTTGGATTCCGTAAGCTCAACTTTATCCACATAAAGTGTGATGGCCTGCGGCGTATCCCAGGTATAGATCATGATGTACAAGGCATCATTGGGTGAGGTGATGGTCTTCGTCACGCTGATCTTTTGCCATCCCCAGGTGAGTGCCGCCGTCTGATTGGCATACGTCCAGCCATCACGCACCGAATACAGACAAATCCTGACCCGCCCCCGGCCAGTGCCTTTTACATAAGCGCTGGCGGTATAGGTTTCCCCCTTTTCCACCTTGAAAGGAATACTGCTGTAAACCCCCTCGTAAAACGCCGCACCGGGCATGGTGACTTTCAATCCTTTCCCCGACATTGATTCCAGGGTTGTCGCCAGCACCGCATTTTTTGACGACAGCCACCCGTTTGTGCCCAGTTCAAAACCGCTGTTCTCAACCAGGTTAATGCGCTGCCAGCCGATGCTTAACTGCATGTATCCGGCTATCCAGCAGGGCGATTGTTCTTTCAATGAGTAATCACCAATATCGGTATATAATGGATTGGTGGAGATGCATCCGGTGCCGGCGCTTGTGCCGCTGTAATTCTGATTAATGCAAAACACATCATTGTAAGTGGAAACGCAGACGGCGCTGTCCGAACAAGTAATTCCCTTGTTAGCCGTTATGATGCTGTGCGTAATATTTAAGGCCGAATTGTTGCGCGCCAGAATTCCCTGCTGGGCATTCCCCACCGTTATCCTTTCAATATTGGCCTGCGAATTCCCCGTCATTTCTATGGCAGTATTCTGAACCGTAAAAATGCACCGTTTGACTTGGATGTTCCGTGAAGAATTCATGCTGATTCCGTTCGTGCCCGTAAACATGATGTTATCAATGAACACATTACTTACAGAAATAAGCGCCACGAACCCCGTTATCCTTACCAGGTCCGGAGAAGTTCCGATAAGCTCAACCCCGTCTTTCAAGACAAGGTTTTCATTATATATTCCCTTCTTCAGACGAAATACCTTTATGCCCGGCTCGGCCACGTCAATCGCATCCTGAATGCTCCTGAAGGGAGCTTCGGCCGTGCCCATTTCATTGGTGCTGTTCGGATCCACATATATTTCATCCAAATGACAAGCATAATATTTCAGGTAAATCCAATTGGATGACAAATCGTGCACGTCCACAGCCCGGGCCCGGAAGGTGATCGCATAAGGCGGCATCGCGCCCAAAGCATAATATGATTCCAGATAATTCGTGTTTGCACTGTCCATCGGGTGCCAAATGTTTTGATTATTGATTGAACATTCCAACTCCGTCATTTTAATACCGTCTTCGTCGCTCGCGTTAACCGTTACTTTTATCTGGCCGTTTGCGCCTTCCTGCAGAGTGCCGGAACACTCCGGCAAGTCGTTAAATGCGGTCCAGCCTTTGACGCTTTCCGTATCCTGAATATAAACATAAATCCTTTGCCCGTTGGCGACCGGATTGGTGGGCGCGACTGTTAAATCCAGGCTGTTATCGCCGCTTGTCAGGGGATTAGCGGTTGATGCCGATGGCCCCGGCACCGAGTAACTATTCAAGCCGACATAAGCTATTCTATCGGCGGAAACCAGGGAATTGTCTATATTGGCCGGTATTGCCTTGACATACAGGTTCGTGTTCCAGGCCGGCCCGGCGCCCTTAGCCCTCCTGAAAATATGGATGGGCGCGCTCAATGAATTCTCGGCGCACATATTTCTCAAATTAATTGTGACGCGGCCGGTATCAGGATCATAAGCAATGCCGTCTTTTTTAATTACGAGTGGCCACTGTGTACCCCCGCTGCCCCAGGTATCATACAGCTTGCCTCCGGGCGTCATCATTTCATCCCTTAAAAACATATACTTGCTGGTTGAGACCGTCTCGTTTGATTTGGTGATCTTGTTCCAGAAGGTGAATCGGTTGGTCGTTTCATCATGCCCGTACGGCCCGTTAAAACAGTAAGCGGCCGCCATAAGTTTTGCGCCATTTGCAAAAGGCGCCTTGGCAAGCGGGAATGCATTATAAATGGAAACATTGATGTAATCCGTATCCGGATTACTTGTCAAAATGTAACCACTGTAATTCTGAAAAGTATTAGTAACCGGAATATACCAGAACTTCCCGTCGGCAGCGGCATCGTTCAATGCCTTCCCTTTTTCTAAGATATTTCCGGATGAATCATAGCCCTCCCAGTAAATCCCCAACAAGGGGTTATTGCCCGCCAATGTTGGGATTCCTTTGGCCATAATTGAAAAATCCAGCCGCGTATTTCCAAGCCTGCTCCCGCATACTTGCGAAGCCAGGCGCAACCCGTTTGACCATGCAATTCCGCTGCTACCGTCAACGCCGATGCCGGCGGCATGGAAAGCCCAAGGTGGCGAAGAAGTTATGCCCCTTATGTTCCACGCTACGGAAGGCATGGTTTCAAAATTTCCTTCCTGGCAGACAGAAATTCCGTTGGTAGTCAGAACAAAATTATCAATCCATATTACCCCGTTTTTGACATCTTTTTCAATTTTATCCTCAACATCTTGATCTGTAAAATATCTTTGGCCGGCCGGCAGATCCCCATCAATAAACGACGTTGGATAAAGCCACTGCCATTCATACAACCATGAAGGGTTAGATTCTACGTGAAAATGGCAAAATGAATGATACTTAATGTAATTATTTCCTTCATCTAATGCGGAATATTCGCTTATGTATTTTTGAAAAATATTGTGCCCGATATAAAATGTATCTATGGCCTTGAGCTTGTAGTCATAATATCTGGTATCCGAGTACTGTTCCGGCAGTTTTAAGAATTTTTCCGGCGTGCCGGGCGCTTCCGACGACCAGCTCGTTTCAGTATTGGCAACGCCCCACGCCCTGCTTTGACGAATTTCTACCATGCCATCCGCATTCAGATATTCAAAATAATTTGTCTCTATCATTTGTTTAAAAAATGGATAATGACTGCCGGTGCCGGGGGCCCAAACATGGGCTTCCGGTCCATTTGAACTTGTTCCAACGATTGGATCGGCGCCGCCGCCGTTATGCGCAAACCAATCCACCCAGGGAATATCCCGAATGGATTCCAGCATTTTTTCATTTGAATGGGTAAATGCCAAGGAATGGCTCAGGATGATCTTGGGGTAATTCTCGTTTTTCCATTCATACAGCTTTTTATAAAAAATCATGACAACTTCCCGCATTCTTTGTTCCTTTTCTGCAAATGTCAGTCCCTCATATTCATGATAGTCATGGAAAGGAAAAAACTTACTCAATGTATATTGTGGATTTCCCGTAAACTGCGGCATCCGCCAATAATCTTCGCTGTCAATTATAAATATGTGCACTCCTTGTTCATATCGGCCTTTAATCATGGGCTTGGTATAGTTTTCTAGGAACCAATCGCTGTACTTCTGCACGGTATCCAGTTCAGGCACCCATTTAATGACGTCATTAGTAAGACATCCTGAGTAAGGACCTCCGGAACTAATAGGATTCCCATCGCCGTCCGTTAGCGCATCATAGGGAACAGCATCGCACCAACCCCAACGAAAGACCCAGTTGCGGTAATGAGGTGCCCACAGGCACAACTGCATTTGCATATGGTTTTTATAAAAGTCAATGATCACATTTTTATTCTGTCTGTTTATATCAAATACTTCCAAGCAACTCATCCAACACGGCATTACGGCCTGGTCGGGAAATCTGTGAAAACAGTTGATGCCGGCCGCCTTCAGGGCATTTGCATAACGGGCATCTAACGGATACTGCCACTGAGCGGTGGTCACTATAGCAGCAAAGACGTTATTCAGAAGAAGTCCGCTAAATAGAATTAATTCCATCAATATTTTTTTCATGACTTGTAGCCCCTTCTTTAATTAAGCGAAATAACATTTTCGCTTTTGTAATAATTGTGAGAAAAAGGGTGGAAAAAGTCAACCGACGGAAGTGTCATTCCTTGTGATAGAAATGACATTTTCAAGGCAGATCTGCCATTTCTTATGATTTACCTGCCATTATTTACATTTGTGTGCGCGGGATGAATTTTGGGAATCAAGGTTTCGGCAATTCAGCCTTGCCGACCAGGTGGTGAAGAGAAACGGAAGGCAGGGATCTGTCCATGCCGACGATAGGGTTCATTTAGGATGAGAATACCTGTTCACGTTCGATGAGAATCCGCAGTTTGAGGAAGAAAAGCTCGCCGGTTACCGGTCACAGCAAAAGGTTGGTGACTGGGTGAGTGGGCGGTCGCCACTTCCGGCACCTATCGCACTCAAAAAGGCCATAGGTCATCATATTCTCGGCCCCAATGTTAGGGTTCACCGGCGAGGGGGCCGCGTAGCTGTACTCTCGTACTGTGAAGTCCCTTTTTGGCTGCCTTCAGGATCTGGCCGCACGCCGCTACACCTAACAGCCTTTCGATAGAGTTGAGTATCTCGGGCGCAATAGCACCGCCCTTTTCTTTGCGGATTCTGTTGCAGGGAAACTGAAAAGCGTCGTCACAGATCGAAAGGGTCGCATTAGGCGGCTCCTGCAGCCCTAGCGGCCAGAGAGTACAGGCGTATGGTTTGAATAGGTGGGGTGATATTCCTATCTGCTCGGCTACACTGTGTAGAGCGCAACGAATCCCAGAATTGCAATGGTAGGCAAAGACGCAGAGACCGTCCTCATGCGTGTCAATGGCGAACAAACCGCGCTCGGCCTCATCGAACACGTTGTCAAAACCATTCTCGCCCTTTAGCCAAGGACAGTGCTCGGCGGCTAGGGGGAGTATGCCAATAATGGTTTTCATCTCGCGCGCACTTACACAGACTTCGTACTTTGCACAGCAGCAGGCGTCTGTACTGGTGCACCCCGAACACCGGTGAAATATCGCAGAAATGGCACTCAAATCTACATTGATATACTGGGGACGTTTCATTACGTGGCCTTTGTTCAGAGGACAACCAGGGGTCAATCCTACGAATAACGAATAAGCCTCTTTCTGGGCCTGTCCGCTTGCGCGTTCACAGCGGTTTTGAATGTAGCATGGTGTGTCCAGAAAAACCAGCCGAAAGAGGCGCACCTTAAAGAGGCGCACCTATATTTCTTAACGACTAACTTCCGATGGTCGGGCTGCGGCGGGCCAGCCGTTGCAACTATGGCTTGACAAGCAAGACGGTGGGCAAGCCAGCCATGCTGGCTGATCGAAATGTCTCCGGTGTCCCCTGCTTTTCTGTCCACCTTAATGATATATCATGTTGCCAGATAGAAAATCATCTTCCCGGAAAAAAGACGATCAGCCATAAAACATTTAGATCACATTCGAACTTATAGCATTCGTCAGGGGTTACAGCATCAGGCGGCGTGTCTCACCAATGGCAATTGGCCATCGGCGGAGAATCAGAATTGTATCTTCGCTTCCTGCAAATCCTAAAATAACATTCCAACATTCTGCAGAATGTTAGAATGTTATTCATAAACTTTAAGAGAATTTGGCAGGGAAATTAGGGTCGGTTCTATGATGGGTATTTAACATTTGCGTACGCGGGATGAATTTCGGAAATGGAGGTTTCGGCAATTCGTAATTAAGCCTTGCCGACCGGGCGGCGAATAGAAACGGAAAGCCGCGCCCTGTCCATGCCGGCAGTAAATTTTACTTGTTATCGACTTGGCCGAAATGAATACTTAGAGGGTAGGACAGGACCATGCGGCGGATAAAAATCCGTTGCAAGCAAGAACGCGTAATCAAAATAAGCTTTGAATTGTCGGGTTGGCGGCAAGAATTCGATCCGGGCAAGCGGCGTGGATCAAGGAGCGAGAGATCATGAACAAGGCAATGCTCACGGACCTGTATGAGCTGACCATGATGGCAGCCTACGTCGATAACCGGAAAGACGATACGGCAACCTTCGACCTCTCCATCAGAACATTGCCGGAAGGCTGGGGTTACTACATCGCCAACGGTATCGAAGATGTGATTGATTACCTTACCGGCATCCGATTCTACAGCCGGGATATTGCTTTCCTGAAGAAGAGCGGATTGTTCAAGCAATCCTTCCTTGATTTTCTGGAACGCTTCAGGTTTGCAGGCGAAGTGCATGCCGTCCGGGAAGGGACTCCTATCTTTTCAAACGAACCCATCCTCCGGGTGACCGCCAAACGGACGCAGGCTCAGCTGGTCGAGTCCGCCTTGCTGAATATGATCAACTTTCAGACGATGATTGCGGCGAAAGCCAGCCGGGTGGTGAATGCGGCGGCCAGGGGCAACGCGGTGGTATCTGAATTTGGATTGCGCCGCGCCCATGAAGAAGATGCGGGGCTGAAAGGTGCACGAGCGGCCTATATTGCCGGGGTGACCGGCACCAGCAACGTCAAGGCCGGCATGGAATACGGCATTCCCCTGGCGGGCACCATGGCTCATTCGTTTGTCATGAGTTTTTCCACGGAACTGGAGGCGTTCCGGGCCTATGTGCGAACTTTCCCGGATCGTCCCACGTTATTGATCGACACTTACGACACGCTCCAGGGGGTGAAGCATGCCGCCATCGTAGCCCGGGAATTGGCGGCGGCAGGCGGACAATTGGGCGGCGTGAGGCTGGACAGCGGCGACCTGGGAGCACTGGCGAAAAAGGTCAGAACACTGCTCGACGACTACGGCCTGGCCGAAGTGCGAATTGTGGCCAGCAGTGATCTCAACGAATACAAAATCGAGGCATTGGTCAAAACCAATGCGCCGATCAATATCTATGGCGTCGGCACGGAACTGATTACCGCCAAGCCGGTGGCGGCGATCCCCGGCATCTACAAACTGGTTGAAGACAGCGGCGGTGCCCGGATGAAGTTGAGTCCGGAAAAGCGGAGCGGGCCTGGAAAGAAACAGGTTTTCCGGCGAATCGGCGCCGACGGAAAATATGCGAAGGATATCATCGCCTTGCACAATGAACCGGTTTCGGGAGTTCCACTACTGACCCTGGCGGTAAAGAATGGACGGAGAGTCAGACCGAAACCGACCCTGAAACAGATTCGCGACTACTCTTTGGGCGAAGTGGCCAAGCTACCGAATAAATTGAAAGGCATCGACGTGTCATTGAACTATCCCCTGGAAATGACACCGGCGCTGAAAGCGCTTATCAATACGCTGACGAAAAAAGGCAGTCATTAACCGGTTGGGGAATTGAAGTTTTCGGCAATTCGCAATTCTGCCTTGCCGACCGGGTGGCGAAGAGAAACGGAAAGCAGCGACCTGTCCATGCCGGCGATGGGGTTATTTGCATCGTCCGTGGTTATGGCCCAAATCACCAATTAACTCAAAAAACCACCAAGCATCGCTCACGTTAGATCGAAAACAGGAAGATCCCGCATGAAAACCTACATGTATAAATCTTTGGATCCGGAAAATTGCAAGGTAATAAATCAAACCGGCGTGAAACAGGCTTGCTTTCCCCTGGACGGTACCCCCTACAATGCCTGCTGGGACGGCTTTCTGGCTCCGGATGGAAGAGTTTATGTCCCGGCGGCCACCGAAGACTCCATAGGCGAATACGTTAAGCTCTGCGAATATAAATTTGATACGAACAGTTTTACCGATTTGTTTTATGGCAAAGATGTGTTTATGGCCCCGGAGCGGGTGATAACCTCGAGCAAATTTCACTTTTCTATGGATGTGATGGAAGATGGCCGCATAATTGCCGCCTCGCATACGACCGATAAAGCGCCCTCGCATCCGACCTGGCTTTACAAGCAGTATTATTATCACATGTGGGAAGGATATCCGGGTTCCTCGCTCGTTATTTACGACCCAAAAACCAATAAAGTCGAGCATTTGGGCATAATAACTCCGCGTGAAACGATCTACGGCGGGGTATACAATCAAAAAGATCAAGGTTATTACTGTTTGGGATACCTCAAGGGTCATTTGTACCGGTATTCGTTGAAAACTAAACGCCTGACCGATTTCGGCAAAGTTACGGAATGGCGGACCTTCCGGTTGCACGTAGGCCCGGATAGAAATATCTACGGCGCATCCAAATCCGGCTTTTTATTCAAACTGGATATTAATACCGATGAAATAATCGACTTAAATTTTGAAATTTTGCATAACACCGGCGGTTCGGGAGATATACCGGCCTCTGATTGCAAATCGATGGCCGGGACGGTCAATATACCAAATTCGACCAGGTTTTTATTCACCGTATTCGCAGGTGAAGGGATCTATAGTCATGATACGGCTACGAATAAAACCGAGTACTTGGGCAGACTGCTCAGCGCTGATGAATACTGCGAAGGTTTTCGGAGCCATGAATGCGCCTACAGCTTAAAATTCGATAATGATAACGTATTATGGTACGCACTAACCTGTTACCCCTTCATCGACTTGAACGGTGATTATTCCTCCAGACGGGCGGCATCACTCATGCGCTGGGATATATTAAAAGGTGGTAAGCCCGAATGCCTGGGAATAATCGGGACGCCTCACAGGACCAACGCGACCGTCCCTTCCCTGATGCTTGATAATAAACGTGACATCATGTATCTGATCGATACTAACCACGGAGCGGACGGCATGTCGCTGTTGGCGATCGATATGCAGAAATTCAAGCCGCGCATGTATAAAAAAGGACCGGCTTGTGTTGACACGTTTTTAGTTCTGGGTCATCCGCGATATACGGCAATGACAAATGCCGCCATGGCGAAGCAGGCAATCGAAAGAGCAAACACCCCTGATTTTATCGCCGATGATATTATTCCGGCGAGGCTGTGGCGCTCCTGCCGGGCGGAAAGTTCCAAGGTCATCGGCCTGGTATGGAAAGATGCAAATACCGTTTGCGGCATCTGCGGCGACAACAAGGTGCCGCAGTTTGCCTTTAAAATATCGATTAAAGGGAAAATCTTGAAGTTCGTCAGTATGGATAAATTAGAGGCGGATTATAAAAAATGGCTGTTGGAAAATATTTCGCCGGTCAAACCAAGGTTAAACCAGAAACTTGATTTGCCGTATCATAGCGGCCGACAGTACAAAGCGGTGCCGAATGCTGACGCGGAATGGAATAATGGCCGTAAAATAATCGGAACACTTGATGGTCTGCTGGCGATAGTTGACGGTGAAAATGTGTTTTCCCTGGGGCCGGCCGCGCCTAACGGACCGATTCACTGCCTGACGACCAACAAAGAAAAATCAGTGTGTTATGGCGTTGCGGGGGATTCGGAAGATCTGGGTATGATCTTCAGGTATGACGATAAAAAAGGGCTGCGGCAGCTTGGCAAAATTGGTTATAATGAACAAAAAGGGTACGGCACATCCTCGAGTAACGAGTTATCAAGCATCGTGATGAATAAAAAAGGCGACAAAATTGCCGTGGGTTCAAACGACAGATTAGGAGTGGTTTACATCGTCACATTGAAATAGGCGGTATTTGTAAGCAGAAATCGCCGTTTTATTTTTCATCCGAACTTACAGCTGCGTTTTACCGGCCGTTAATTCTTATCTTTGGATTTCTGTTGCTCAATCAGATCCATGTAGGTCCGGTAACGGGCGACGATCTGGCGCACGTAATTGATCGGTTCCTGGCCGCGCACAAATCCGCATTTCGCCCGCCG
>VSJD01000099.1 GCA_008636095.1 Kiritimatiellota bacterium
GGCGTATTCCGGCTTGGAAAGAAGCCGCATGGCGTCCTCCACGTTGCCGAACCAGAGATTCGGATTACGACCCATTTGCCGGGCCAGCGTGCGCGCGTCCAGCACATGCCCCGCGCCGGCGTTATACGAGGCCAGCGCAAAAAATACGCGGTTGCTCGTATCCAATTCTTGCGGTCCGCGGTCCTGCATGGTGTCCAGGTATTTTACCCCGGCATGAATTCCGGTAGGCGGATTCTTTATATTCCGAAATCCCATCTCTTTGGCCGTGCGGGGCATAACCTGCATGAGCCCGCGCGCGCCCGATGACGACACCACGTTCGGGTCGAACCGGCTTTCCTGGTACATCTGCGCCACGATCAGGCGCCAGTCAAAATTATACATATCCGCGAACCGGCGCACCAGGGGATCATACGGGGAAATACTGCCATCCGGATAAAGGCGAGCTTGCGCCTGTACGGCTTTCCGGATTTTAGCGGGGCTTTTGAAGTACAGGTTATAAACGATGTTGTAATCGGTGTTGCGGTATTCCTTTTTCCAGAATGCATTGATGGCCTGGAGCAATTGCTTGTCCTGGGCGCGCACGACCCAGCCTTCCGGCTGGGGTGCACCCAGGGTCAGGACGTTCTTAATGCCGTCAAGCCAGCCCAATGCCATGGCTAATACTTGATCATCCACCACCGTCAAATCAATTTTGCCTTCGGCCACCCATTCGAGCAAGTCATCAGGCTGGGCGCCGGCCGGCGCCGACCGGCGGTTAACCTTGATGCCCTGGCTGCGCAGGTTACCCAGCAGGGTCCACGGGTACGAGGAGCGCGGCGCCATGATTTCGCGCCCCGCCAAGTCCTGGACAGTTTTAACGCGGTGCTCGGTAGTACGGGCCACGACCGTTTCAGCCGCATAATTATATGGCACGGAAAATTCAACGCCCAGGGCCCGTCGTTCGTTGGTGACGGTCAGGAAGGCGGCGATGAAGTCGCCGCGCCCGGCCAACAGCATGGGAATCAGGGCGTCATAATCGTTCGCCACGATCACTTCCAATTGCAGGCCGTTTTGTTTGGCGAACCGGCTGGCCATCTCGTATTCGAACCCCTTGAGATCGCCTTTCCAGAGAAAATACGTGGCGGTCGTATTGACCGTGAGCATGCGCAAAATTTTACGCTTCTTGATTTGCGGCCAGTCCTCCCGATAGACGGCGGTATTGCGTGAGGCCAGCGGCGCTTGTTTTAAATAGCTGTCAAGCGCGGCCAGTAACTGCGCGTTCCTGGGGCGCGCGCCCCAGACCAGGCCGCGCTCAATGCCCAGGTCAAGCACCGGCTTGAAGTCGGAACGGTATTGCCGCGCAATGCCCAGCGAATAAGTGTCGGTCAGGATCAGATCAAGTTTGCCCGCTGTAAGCCGGTCCAGGATGGCATCAGCGGATAACGTCTCCGGTAGAATCTGCAGACGGATCTCCGGATAGCGCCGATTCAGCAACTGGGCGGTTTCCCATTGGGCCGTGTCTTTCTGCACGGCGAGCGAGCGTCCTTTCAATTCCGTAATGCGCGTTAGCGCGGAGGCACTAAGGCGGCCCGCAATCAGTTCACGGTAAGAAAAGAGCGGGGCCGAAAAGGCAAGTTTCTTTTTCAGGGTCTCCGTGGGAGTCAGATAGCTGGCGATGAGATCTCCCTTGCCGGCCAGCAGGGCGGGGACCAGGTCGGCGCGGGTTTCAACGAAGACCGCGGCCGGGCGAATGCCGAGGGAAGCGCAGAATCCGGTGGCCAATTCAACTTCCCGATTGGGCGGATCCCCCGCGCGGGGGAGATACCCCTCATCCTGTCGCAAAAGCAGGAACCGCAGACAGCCGCGTTTCTTCAGGGCGGCCAGGTCGCCGGTTTCGATGTAGTCCGTGACCGGGGCCGCGCTCTCTTCGGCGGTCGTGGTCCCCGGTGCGGGCGTTTCCGTCTTCTTGCCACAACCCGTCGCCAGAAGCAGGAGCGCAACACCAACCATGATGGTTTTATCTAACATTACAAGCCCCGTTAGTTTGTGAAAATCCAGGTTAACGCCATACTTCCGATATAATCTCTCTCGTCAATTGTACCCAGCGCCGAACCCGGGCCGGATCTTTTTCCACAGTTTCCACGTCCTTAAGGGTAATATCCACATGGCATCGGCGGCAGGCTTTCAAGTCGCGGCTGATGATTTTCCGAATGCGCGCCGCATCAAAATTATAACTCACCATATCCGCCGGACTTGGGCGATAACTCAGCACATAATCGCGCCCGATCTGTTCCGCACAAAGGGCAACATCCGCCGCCGGCGCAACCGCAATCCGGCGCAAATTGGGAATCTGCCGCAACATATCTATTTTACGCGTCAAATCTTCGCAGCAACCGTAGGCAACTAAGCCAAAGTGCCGCAAAATCGGCAATTGATACTGCAGTAAAAATTCATTGTGCATCGCCGGTGACACCCCGGTAAATTCCTGCGCCGCCATAAACGCCCATAATTGCCGGCGCTTCACGCCATTGACGTTCGGTGCCGGATCCGACAATTCCTCCGCATAGGGCATAGCCTGATTCTCATGTGCGCCAAGCCCCCAATCCCCCGCCGCTTCCGCCTCAGCGTGGACTTTGAGAACACCGGCGCTTATAAATTTAACGAGACTATGCAACCATGCGGGATTATCGTACATATCCGCCATAAAGTTTTCAATTCCCCGCAAACGGCCCAAATAAGTGGAAATATCTCCTTCCCACATCCTGTAAAACGGCGCGCGATCAAGATTTATGGTTACGAGGTCGCCAATGGCCTCCTGCAAGCGCTCCACATTGGCGGCAGTTTTCGGTTCATCAATTTCATGACTGGGAACAGCCAGTTTTTTCAGATCTTCAGAAGTTTTTAGCGGATAATCTATCTTATATGAACCGCCCTCTTCACCGGAATAATGGCGGCCTATTTCCACACCCCATCCGGCCTGCCGATGGACGGCCTGAACCGTCACCCACGGCTCGAATACCGAATCGTCGTTTAATGAGTCCCAGAACAACCGGCGTCGGAAAAAATCCTCGTATTGCCTGAACAATGAATCTTTGCAAACACATTTTGATTCCGGCATTTCCGGCCAGGCAAAGGCCCTGACATAAATGAGCGGACGAGTCTCTTTCAGGCTGTTATGTTTTCTCCACAGGTCGCGGCGGATTTTCTGGGTAGGGCTCGCACATATTGCCGCGTAACGCTGGGCCAAATCGCGCAAAATGGTTTTGTCTTTATTCATCTTATCTTCCTTAAAACTATATCGCCTAACCTGGAACATCAATTTTCGCCAGTGCGGCAAACTTGGCATACGCCCATTGATCCCATTCTTCTTTGCCCCCGATTCCTTTCAAGTCGCCGTAATTTTTGGCAATGAACCGTCCATTTTGATTGAAAAACAGTGCCACCATTCGTTCGGCTGATTTTTCAATCAAGGCTTTATTCCCAGTCGGCATTATCTTCTGGATATCAACCGGCGACCATAAACAAACACCCAGTGTTTTCAACTTTGCCGCCAAGCGCTCAATACCGTACAACTCCGGCTGGTCAAATTGAAACGCATTGATACCGACCTCCGCCAAATCATCCAGAATAGCCCAGTTATATCCGCACGAATGCATTAAGACCTGAATTCCCGCTTTGTGCGCGGTCCCGCACAGACGCCGGAAGAGCGGCTTGAAAATTTCGCGCCACATATCGGGATTGATCAGCAAACGGTCTTGAATACCCCAGTCCTCGCAGAAAAAAACGCCGTCGGCGCCGGCGGCGGCGAATTGCCGAATCACCCTCTCCAGAAGTCCGGTAACTTTGTCGTGAAGCTCATCTATATGCTCGCGTTCCAGAATCAGGTCCTGAAAGTAGATTTCCATTTTTCGCAAGTATCGGGAAATGGCGAAAGGAAACCCCGGCAGGCTTCCCAGATGAAATTTATCCGGCGTGGTCTCAAAAGCGGTTCTGACGGAAGCATAGCGCTTAGGCTCGTCAAAATCCGGCAGGCGCCAATCTTTCAATTGACTCCAGTCCTGGAGTGCCGGCTTGAAGATTTCGCCGCCGGCGCTCATGCCGACCAGCCGATGCCAGGTATTTCCCCACTCATCGGTATTAAACTCGGTGTTGCCTTCCGTCCATGTTTTTTGTGTCCAAATAGCGGAAGGCAACGGACCGGCTCCCACAAAATCATTCTGTCTGCCTCCGCCGAAATTCATTCCAAACCGGGTAGCGTTTCCAGAAGATAAATTCCGTTTAATGATTTCGCGTGATGTCATATTATTTCCGCCCCCTCCTTTGTAGATAAGTTTGCTGCGAATGGCAAGCATTCAGGCATTGGCTAACTGCCCATGGCTGACCTCGGCGGCGCCGTTGCGATTTATGGATTAAGGACATAGTCGGCCCAGGATGAAAGGGATGGCCGTTTCGACGCGCAAAATACGTGCGCCGATCTGAACCGGATGGCAACCGCCTGCAACCAGCTTCTCCAGTTCGTAAGGAATAAACCCGCCTTCGGGTCCGATCACGAGTGTTACCGGCTGTGCCGCGGCATGCGGACAACTATCGCCTGCGCCGGGATGCGCAATGAGCGCCAAGGTGCCGCGGATCAGTCCGGGCAGTTTGTCTTCGACAAATGGTTTGAAAAGCGGGTGTTGAACCACCTCCGGCAGAATGGTGTCGCGCGCCTGTTCCAGTCCGAGGACCAGGGCGTCGCGGATGCCGGCCGGACTCAGTGCCGGGCTTTGCCAATAGCTCTTTTCGACCCGGAACCCGTTGATTAAATCCAGGCGTTTTACACCCAGGCTGGCGATCGAAAGCAGAACCCGCTTAATGACTTTGGGACGCGGCAGGGCCAGGACCAAGTTGATGGCCAGCGGTGCCGGCGGCGCCTTGCCCAAGGCGACCTCCATTTCCACGGCAATGGAAGTTGCGGCGGTAATGCGCCCTTTGCCAATCAGCCCGCCGAGCCGACCCACCGTCAGCGTATCGCCAACGGCCGGCTGGTGAACCTCGAGAATATGTTTCAGACGGCGCCCCATCAGCCGGACGGAATTACGGGAAACAAAATCATTGTCATATAAAAGAATCAGGTTCACGGTTCCATCTAACTGCATTTACCCTTAGGAATTGGGTAGTTTCCTGTAACTGACTTACGGTAAACGGCGGGGTACGAAGCCCTGGGCAAACAGCCGGTGCGCATTATCGGTCAATATGACATCAATACCCCTTTTAACATACTGATGCGCCTCTTCGGGATCGTTAGCATAAAACAGGTTACAGAGAATCCCGGCCCGGTGTGCCTCGTTGAGCATGGTGTCCGTGACATCTCTCGGGAACTGGGCGCGCCGGCATCCGTAGCGTAGCGTCAGCTCCAGCATGCGCTCCGGTTGCGCCTGTGCCGCCAGGCAGTCGCGCGCGATTTCCGGAGCATAGGATCTCGCCGCCTCCAAAACATTTTCATCCCCGGCGATGTAAGCGACTTCGAGCAAGCCCCGCTCACGGATGTGATCACACACGCGCCGAACCAGTTTGGCCTCCGGACCGGGGTCCTTGATATGAATGTTTAAGCCAATCCGTCCCGCCGTCAGTTCCAAAACCTCTTCCAGGCAGGGAACGCGTATGCCTTGCCAGGCCTCGCCCAGGCGAATACCGGCATCCGCGTAGCGGATGTCATTCCAGGTCATTTCTGTAACCATGCCCTGAATATCGGTAGTCCGACTCAAGTCCGGATCATGGCAGACCACGGCACGACCATCGGCGCTTAGCCAAAGATCGAATTCTATTTCATGGGCGCCGATGGCCTGGGCGGCCGCGAACGACGGGAGCGTGTTTTCCGGACATACGGTATTCAGGCCCCGATGCGCGCAGACCCACGGCAATGGCGATGCCAAGAGCGCTCGCCGGTAATCGGTATCCGGTCGGTAAAGCGCCGGGCGCCGCCGGGCGGCAATTAGGGCGCGGTGTTCGATTAGAGGTTGTCCGTGCGATGCCGGTTTGAGAAACCGTGCTTTTGGTTCCATGACCACGCGTAACACACCAGGCTCACTGCCGGCATCGGCGATTATTTTGCCGGAGGCGTCTGTAACCAGCGAATGTCCACCCCGATCCGCATGACCTGTCGCGTAGCTACTGCGGATCACACCTGCTCCGGAGTCCAATGCCCGTGCTTGCGCCAGCAAACGGATACGCTCAGGCGTTTCCGAACGCTGATAGCTGGGCATTAACAAAACGTCGGGTCGAAGCGCCGCAAGGGCTTCGGTAAATTCAGGAAAATAAATATCAAAGCAAACAATAAAACCAAAACGTATGCCCGCCACCTCCGCCACGACGGGTACCGCGCCTGCGTGCACGCCTAATGCTTCTTCCGCCGCAGGCAGATGCATCTTGTCATAATAAGCCGCTATCCGGCCATCCGGACCAAAGATCAACGTCCGGTTCCGCAGAATCTCGTGCTCCATGATCAGGGTGCCAACGGCCAGCCGGGAATGCAGGCGGCGGGCCTCGTCCGCGAGATGGGAAAGAAACACTTTGCCATGATTGCTAATAAATTGCCGGCATGCTTTGGGCGTGCCCTGGTCCAAGCTGGGGCAGTTGGCGTATTCCGGAAGCAGAATTAAATCGCAGTCGTTAGGCGCCAATGCCGCCAATTGGTCTTGTTGCCAGGCCAGACAGGCGGTGGCCGCCGCCACAGTTGGCAAGGCGGGATATGGCGGTTGCAGAACGGCGACCTTCATCATATAGGGTTCCTTTTAAACATACAATGCTCTCAGCATCTCGGCGGTGCCGGGGTCCAGTTGCTCGGCTCGGCGCACTTCGTTGAATTGTTCCAGTAAATCCTCCGCGCGCAGGCGTTTTTTGGCAACTGCGGTGATATCACGGATAATCCGTCCCTGATGCATCATGATCAGGCGGTCGCCCAGGTTGACGGCCTGGTGCATGGAATGGGTCACCATCAGCGTCGTCAGCCCTTCGCCGGCCACGATGGCCTTGGTCAGGTGAATAACCTGGTCGGCGGTTTTCGGGTCCAGCGCCGCAGTGTGCTCATCCAGCAGGAGCAATCTCGGCTTGAGCCACGTTGCCATGAGCAGCGTCAGGGCCTGGCGCTGGCCGCCGGAGAGTGTGCCGATTTCATTATCCAGCCGGTCCTCGAGACCCATGGCCAGCGCACGGATCCGCTCGCAAAACGCCTGCCGCAAATGCCGGGAAAGCGCCCAACCAAATCCATGGGCCTGTCCCCGATGAGCCGCCAGCGCCAGGTTTTCGGCAATGGTCATGTGCGGGGCGGTGCCGCTGAACGGGTTCTGGAACACCCGGCCAATCAGTTTTGCCCGGCGATATTCCGGCCAGCGCGTGACGTTCCGGCCGGCCAGTTTGATTTGGCCGGCATCCGGCAGAAAACCGCCGGCCACCGCGTTCAGCAGCGTGGACTTGCCCGACCCGTTGGAACCGATCACCACGACAAAGGAGCCGCCCTCAATATGCAGGTCCACGCCTCGCAACGCCTGGACTTCATCGGGCGATCCGGCGTTAAATGTTTTCTGCAAACCTTTGATTTTGAGCATGTATGCCTGATCCCTTTGCGTTCTTACGTGTTCCACCGGAAAACAGTTTTATAAAATCTTCGCAACAAGCGCGCATCCTTCAAATGTAAATATTATGCATTACTTCGATGTGAGTGAACTCATCACGACGGCCTCCTTGCGGCGCTGGATTCGGGCGGTGAGCCCGGGCAGGATCAGCGCTACGAATACGAATACGGCGGTGATCAGTTTTAAATCGTTCGGATTCAGTCCCCAGCGCAGGGCGATGGCCACCATCAGACGGAAGAGCACCGACCCCATCACTGCCCCAACAATGGTCATTGCCAAACCGCGCGACCGGACAAGAGCTTCCCCGATGATCACGCTGGCCAGGCCCCAGACCAGCATGCCGATTCCCATCTGTACATCGGCAAATCCCTGGTACTGCGCCAGCAGTGCGCCGGACAGGGCAATCAGCCCATTGGATAGTGCCAGGCCGATGACAATCATGGTGTCCGTGTTGACGCCCAGCGCGCGGATCATCTGCGGGTTATCGCCCGTGGCCCGCATGGCGGTGCCGAGGTTCGTGCGGAAAAACAGGTAAAGCCCGATGCAAACCACGACCACGGCCATGCAGGCAAACACCAGCATGGCCATGTCGCTGACCGAAACTTCCCAGCCGAAGCAGTTGAAGACGGTCTGCCCGCCCAATGCCGCGAGACCGATCGCTTCCGCCTCTTTGGCCAGCGTGGCGGTCGAGAGTAGGGGCACGTTACTTCGTCCCATGACGTGCAGGTTGAGCGAGTATAGCGCCGTCATGACCAGGATGCCGGCCAACAGACCGTTGATCCGGAAGCGCGTGTGCAGGAGGCCCGTTACGGCGCCGGCGGCGGCGCCCGCCGCCGCGCCGGCCAGCGTGGCGCCTATGGGCGCGACGCCATGAACCAGCAGGATGGCCGCCACGGCGGCGCCAAGCGTGATGGAGCCATCGGCGGTCATATCCGGGAAATTGAAAATCCGGAAGGAAATATAAACCCCCAGCGCCAGCAGGGCCAAGATCAAGCCAATGGTGAAGGAGCCGAGTAAAAGATTCATAAATTCATCATGGTTCAATGGTTCACGGTTGGTGACCGTCGTATGAATCCACACCCTTACGGGCGCGGCTACATTACAAACTTCCTTCAACCTACAGCCTGCAGTCTATTAACCTTCTTCTACACTTCCCACCGGCGCCAGCCACAGCGTGCCGCGGGTGAACAAGCTTTCGCCGGTCCCGCTGATTTCCCGGTGGTCGCCGATCAGATGCAATAATCCCAACAACCGCTCCTCCTCGAATAAGGCGCCGACTGTGCTATCCAGCGGTAATGGTCCTTTGGGCAGGGCCTTGATGCTGAACACCGCGGCATGGGCATGCGCCGCCGGGTATGGTGTGCGCCCGACCGGACGGACAAAAGGCTTCAGTGCCTGGTGCTCACCGGCGGTGGCGAATCCAACAACCAGCGTCAGGGTCCGCGCGAATTCGCGTTCGGGTGTGAATGCCAGCCAATCGCGAATGGCCGGATAATCAAATGGCGAGTCCGTAATCGGGCAAGCGCCCGTAGTCGGGCCCGCGCCAGCAGCCGGCGAGCGTTTCAATGCCGCGCCGATCAACCCCGCCGATTCCGCCAGCATAACCCAGCCGATAACCGGTGGACCGGCCATTGCCGGCGTGTCGGTCATGGCCAATGCCGCCGCGACGATTTGCGAGAGCGGCGCGTGATTGGCGCCCTCCTCGGTTTCAAAGCGCACACACTGGGCGAATTCGCCTTCGCCTACCAGGGCATACAGGACTTGCAGTTCCGGCACCATGGCGGCGCGAGTAACCATAAAATCCGGGATTTTGGCGCCATCCGATGGCAGACAAGCGGCGGCGCCGCCCGCCGCCAGGAATTCGCCGAACCGTGCGCGGCATTCACCGAAGGCATTGCCAAAAGCGCCCAACCCCACGGCCAGCGTGCCGCGCGGCAGTTTGATGTGGCTGGCTTCCGTCTCCGTAAACGGTAAGGACTCAAGGCGGGATGAGTTACCCACCAACCGGCACTTGAGTGTGGCATTTTGGGAGAGCGTGTAGATCGTACACTCCAGGGACTCAAATGTTTTTTCAACGGCTTGCGGTTGAGCGGCCGGCGCCGCGGCCGGTGCCGAAACCGGCTGGGCGCCGGCAACAAGGTTCATGAGTCCACTAAGTTCCAGGACTGCTTTTACCGCCGGTGAGGGGTCCAACACGCCGAACGAACCATTCAACTTGCGGAGCATTTGGTGTGATTTGAGCAGGACACGGATGCCGGCGGAACTCAGGAAGACGACCCGGTTCAGATTTAGCCGGATATGATAACGGCCGCCGTGGACCGCCTCCTCCACTTCCTTTTCCAGCGGTCCGGCTAGGGTGGCATCCAGCCGGCCCTCAACCTGTATTTCAAAAAATGCGCTCATGGTTG
>VSJD01000098.1 GCA_008636095.1 Kiritimatiellota bacterium
GCCCACTACCTGGTCCGCGCGCTTCAACAATGCCGGCGGAAGCGTCAGTCCGCACCGGGCGGCGTTTTCCGGATTGACCACCAGTCGTGTCCGGCTGACCGGCCGGAACGGTATCGTGGCCGGCGATTCGCCGTGCAGGATACGTAACGCCAGATCGGCCATATCCCGGCCAACTTGTTCGTAATCACGCGCCACTGCCACCGCGGCGCCGCCATTAATTGCCTGGCCACTGACGAACGCCATCAATGGTTTCTGACACCGACGCGCGGCCTGGACGATGCCGGGAAACGACGCGTCGTTAAGATTATCCGTTATCTGGCAAATGGCATCCACCGGTTTGGAGGCCAAGGCCATGGCAGCGTCAGGCACTTCCGTGCTGGTCGAGATGCCGACCGACTCCAGTTCCAGCCCGCCGCGGCGGGCGGCCTCGGCAAGTGAATCCCGGTACAACACGGAATTAATCTCCGCGGGTACAAACAATGTGCCGATCCGCCGCGCGTTTGGCAGGCACTCCTTCACCACCGCCACCATACCAGCAAAGTCACTGAGGGTCGAGATACCGGTTACGTTCGGCAGGTGCTGGGTAACGCTTTGGCCGGCGCCGGCCAGCACAGGATTGCCGACCGCTCCGAACACAATTGGGATATCGCGGACTTTCTGGAGCACCGCCTGCAGGGTGGGCGTGGAAGTGAGTAAAATCAAATCCGGCCGGTCATCGGCGGCGGCGGCGGCCATGGCCATGAGCGTGGCCATATCAGCATGCGCGTTCAGGATTTTAATGTCATATTCGCGGTTCCGGCGCAAACCGTGGTACTCCAGGCGCTCGAAAAATCCCTGGCACGTTTCCTCCACGAACTGCGACTGCACGTAGTTTAGGAAAACCAGACGCCATTTGCGTTCGGGCGGCGCGGCCTGTACCGGCGGACGGCCGATAACTTCATCCGCCCGATCAAGCAGTGATGCCGGGATAGTCAGGCCGCAGGCGGCGGCATTGACCAGGTTAATCACCAGCCGTGTTTTGCTGACCAGCCGAATGGGAATACGAGCGGGTGATTCGCCGCGCAGGACGCGCGCCGCCAGGTGTGCCGTATCCCGGCCGGACTGTTCATAGTCCCGTGCGACCGCCACCACGGCGCCTCCATTGCGGGCTTGGCTGGTGGTAAACCCGAAGAGCGGCAGCTTCGTTTTCTGCACCACGCGGGTGATGCCCGCAAATGACGCGTCAATGATGTTGCCGATAACCTGGCAGAACCCATCAACATCCTTGCCGGCGAGCGCCATGGCCGCCTCCCAAATTTCCGAACTCGAGGTCACGGGTATGGCCACCAGGTCGATATTCGCTTTACGCAGGACGGCGGTCATGGTGTCTTTGTTGTAAATGCAGTTGTCCTCGCTGGAGGCGAAGAGCGTGCCCAGGCGACGGGCGTGGGGCAGACATTCCCGGATGACGCCTCCCATGGTTTCATAATCGCTCATGGTGCAGATGCCGGTTATGTTGGGAGCATGCTCTTCGAACGAAGGACCGATCCCGGCCAGCGTCGGATTAGCCACGACGGAAAAAACAATCGGGATGTTTTTCACACGCTGGGCGGCGGCCTGCAGGGTGGGCGTGGAGGTAAGCAGAATCAAGTCCGTGCGATCGCTATTGGCGGCATCCACCATGGCGACAAGATTAGCCATGGTGCCCTGCGCGTTGCTTACCTTGAGCTCGTAGTCGTGGCCACGCACCAGCCCTGCCTTGGGGAGCTCGTCCCACAGGCCGCGTTCAAAATCCTCAACGAACGTGGATTCAGCATAATGCAGCAGGTGTATTTTCCATTTGCGCTCGGGCCTGCCCACCGACGCGTCCGGCGGAGCCTTGGCGAAGACGGAAGGCTCGGCGCAGGTGGGTGGGGCTGACAAGCTCGAGGGTGCCGCAATTACGGGCGCCGCAATTGCAGTTGAGTTTGGCGCTATGACGGATATCGGGATGCCCGTGGTAGATAACTGATCCATGAGCAGGTCCGCGGGCACTTTGATCCCAAGCCGGTTGGCTTCGTCCCGGTTGATGACGATGGATTTAACCGACACATTGGTCATCGGGATCCCGGCTGGGCTCTCGCCGCCCAGCACGCGGGCCAAAAGCGGCGCCGCGCCCCGCCCGCTTTCATAATACCCAACACCGATACCCGCCAGGGCTTGGTCGGCCCTTGACGGATCATCAGGAAACAGCGGAGTCCGGGCTTTACGGCAAGCCATGACCAGCGCATCAAAACCCTGGTAAACCGTATTGTCGCCGGGGATGTAAACGGCTTGAATCGGCCGTTCAAGGAGCGCTTGGGTGACTTGAGCCATATCAGCCGTGGTGTTCAGCGTTACCTCCTCAAGACGGATATCCCGTTGCCGGCACAAGTCACGCAGGACGGTGACCACTTTGACCGAGTTGGCTTCGCTGTTGTTGTAGATTACGCCAAGCCCGGTCAGGTTCGGAATCAGCCGCCGCATTAAATCAAGGGTCTCTTCCAGGGGCGGGAAAGATCCCACCCCGGTAACGTAGGGCAGATGGTCGGTCCAGGATTTCCCGATACCGGCGGCGATCGGATCAGTTACATAGGTGAAGACCACAGGCTTATGCTTGACCATACTGGCGGCGGCCATGAGCACCGGTGTGGTAAATGTGACAATTACATCCACGTCACTGCTGTCCAGGACTTGGATGACCGAAGGAATGGTGGCAATTTCGGCCTGTGCGCTGACCCGGCGGACGACCAGGTTACTACCTTCGGTGTAACCAAATTCGCGCAGACCCTCCAGCAGTCCCTTGGCGGCGGTCTCGTAACCTTGTTCCGGAGCAAAATAGGCGATTCCGATTCGGTAAGTCCGACCTGCGTCCGGGCGCTGTGAGACGGGTGCTGTTGCCGGCGATGGATTCTTATCGCGCAGGCCTTTGGCATCAATGACGATGGCCGCCGAGCGCATGATCTCCGGCGTGATTTTCCACGGATCACGCATTTTCGCCAGCGTAACCAGGTTGACGGCCAGCTTTTTGGGCACCATGTTTTCAATCGGCACACTGCGCGGATCGCGCCCGTTGAGGATTTCCACCGCCAGGTTGCCCGTGGCCTGGCCCACTTCATAATAATTGGCGCCCAGCCCCAGCAGGGCGCCGGTTTGGGCATGATCCGGCGCGTTGGCAAAGACCGGGATGCGCGCTTCCAGGGCCGGCTTAATCACGGAACCGGCCGTCATCTCCACAATGTTGTCACCCCCGATCCAGAGGGCCTGTGCATCCCTGGCCACCAGGGAGCGGGCCGCCTCCATGACCTCGACCGTGCTCTGCACGGGCGCCTCCAGCAGGGTGATGTTCAGTTCTTTGCAGACCTCGCGAGCCAGCACGAGGCAGGCTTCCGAACAGGTTTCCGATGTGCACCAGACCACGCCGACACGGGCAAGGTCGGGGTAACACTGTTTGGCCAGCCGGAAAACTTCCTTGACGGGCTGGAACGTGCCGATCCCGGTCAGATGGCGCGGTCGGACGGCAGGACGCTTGCGATCAAATCCCACGCCGGAAAGGTAAGGGTCCGTGACCGTGCCGAACACGTGGACGACCTTGCCTTCCTGGTTGGCGCCGGCCAGGGTTTGTAAGGCCGGCGTGCTGAAGGTGATGGCCAGGTCGAACCCGCCGCCCACAATGGCTTTGGCAATCGTGTTGGCGGTGGGTAGATCGGATTCGGCATTAAAGCGCTGGATGAAAACTGTCTTATTCTGAATCAGGTTATGCTTGGCAAAGGCATCCAGACAACCGCGGACGCTGTCATCCAGGATTTGGCGGCTGGCGAACTGGAAGATGGCCACGCGCGGGAGTTTGCCCCTGGCGGCAGGCGCGGACCCACTGGGCCGCGCCCGCTGGCGGTGTTGCCGGTCGGATAACAGCAACACCGCCGCGGCAAGCCCAATGAGTGCAATTCCAAGCGCCAGACGTTTAAGAACGTATCCCATGCACGGTCCTATTCATCGTCCGCACCCATCCGGCGCAACGGTGCGTCCATGTCGCCCTTTACATCGTTTGTGCCAGCTTGCGCAGACCGAAAGCCATGATGATCATGGTGATTGCCAGCACCACGGCGATGACGCCAACGATTTGCATCAATACCACGGCCGAAACGATCGGCGATTGGATCAGGATAACAGCGAAGATAATTCCAATAATGCCTTCCACGAGAAGCAACCATTTATGATCGCTCGTCTTCCACAGGCGCATGGCCGTTGCGATGCGCATGATGCCGGTGACCAGGACAAAGAAAGCCATCAGGTATATCACGAATGCCTGGGTTACGAGCGCGCTCAGCAGTGGGCTGCTGAAAATGGCGATACCTGCCAGGATATAGAATATGCCGCCCAGGAGTGCCAGCCAGCGGGAGCCGCCCGTATGCCCCGTGATGGCGCTAATGATCAGCAGTACGCCATCCAAAAGGAAAAACACTCCCATCACCTGCACGATTCCGATCAGCATGCAAGCTGGTTTGAAAAAGGCAAACAGGCCAAGAATGATGGCCAGAATGCCGCGCAAGAGCATGACCCACCAAGCTCCGTGCAGAATCTCTCGAATTGCGCCGCCTTCTACTGTTGTCATAATGTGTCCCCTTTCTTGTTGTTCGAGCCGGGGCCGACAATCCCCTGCATCTTGTTATAGCGTTAACCTGAATCCGTGATCCACTCCCGCCGCGTGTTGAATGAAAAGACGATTCAAGGATCGGTAGTAGCGGCCTTTTTACATGACAAGTCAACAAAACCGCGGACAGCGCTGATAAACGCATTAATGTCCGTTTTCAACAGAGTCAGCATGGAAGGGTCTATGCCTTGGTTCATTTCCTTGGCCTTGAACAGGACTTGGATTTTGTCGGCGAAACGCGCTTTTTTCTGTACCAGGATATCCAGGGCGGCGGCAACGGTTTTTTGATCGGGTGGTGTCAGGTCCCGGTTGGATCGGAAAATGGCAACCTGGCTGTCGAAATCCGTGAGTTTGTTGTCAAACTGAACCGTAGTCATTCGATCGCCGGTAAGCAGGAATTTATGGGCGAGCGCCATGGATTCCACGCTGTCCCATTGCAGGCGGGCGACGGCCTCGGCGGCCTTCAGGTCGCGGTTGTCGGTCCCGTAGGTAAGGATCAGGCAATTAAACAGGGCGCGCTCCAGCGCGTCAAAGGTGTAGTTAAAATGATCCACACGGGCTGAAAATATGACAATCTCCTGCGGCAAATTATTTGTTTTCGGCGTATTCAGCGACGCCAGCAGGGATTGTGCCCCGGTCTGTGCGAGCGCCTTAGCCGAGATGACCGTTTCCATTGCCTGGTGAAGGTCCCGGTTGTTGGGCCGTTCCAAAAGGAGATAATTTTTAAGCTCCAGTAGGTTCTTGTCCGCTTGATTCATGCGGGATGAAAACCCGGCTTCGTGTTCCGGGTCCTTCGTCAGCAGGTAACGGTACGCTTCCCCAATACCGCCCATGGTGTTGCCATAACTGTCGCCGACCAATTGCATGATCTGGGCATCATCGTCCGTTAATGGCGTATTACGGCCGGGTATCTGGCCGGTTACCGGGAGGGCCATGGCGATAAAGGTTAGAATAATCACTGCGTACAGGGCAATTTTAGTAGTCATAATGTTTCCATTTCAAAGCTATTGTTGCGAAAGACAGCTTTTCTAAAACCGACTTAGTTTATGGATTTTGTTTTCTGCATTAGGGCGTAAAGACACTGCACAAATACAATGGATTTTCCCGAATGCGGCGACCGATTGTTTCCGCCATCGGGTGCGCCTTGATAAGCCGCGACTCAGCCTGGCCGACCCGGCCATTAACCTGGATCCCCAGTGCCAACAGCTCCGGCTCAACCCGCGTATATTGACGCCTTAAGCCGGGCATATGCGGATAGGTAGGCACTATCCAGGATCGCCCTTCCGTGTCGACGACAGTCGGCTTGAATAAAGCACAGCAGACAGTCGGGGCGCCATTGATATTCTCAACCAAATGCAGGGTTGTATTATTGCTATGGGTCACCCCTAAAAGCAGAATACGTCCATCTGCCCGTACCAGTTTGTCATATGGAGAATTTTTACCCACGGAAACGTCGCAAGCTTGATGGTCTTTCAACAAGTCGGCGGCGCGCGGACCGAATCCGGCTGTGCAATGCGTGGGACTGAGCGAGCGCAACACACCGGGACGGCGGCGGTAGGTTTCGGTGATCAATCCCATTTCCGAAACGGAGGTGCGCAGGTCAAACACACAGCCGTGGCTCACCAAATCATGCTCGCCGCCTTTTTGAAACGAGGGCATCAACAGCGTGCCGTTAATGCCGATGACATCTAACAAAGCGTCGATCACCGTCTCCGCTCCGCTCTCTACCTGGCCCAGCGCGGAAAGGGAACTGTGCACTAGCACCGTGTCGCCGGATGCCAATCCCAAGTTTTGAAGATCACGAACAATTATGGCTCTGATTATCGTATCCATGAGCAAAGCCTTGCCAGCGCCTGCCGTTGGATTGAAGTATACGGCAGGATTCGGTGGAAGGCAACCTTGTTTCATGTTAATTTTGCATCGCGTCAGTTTGGCGCATCCCGACCGTGTAGCGCATCGGGACACCCGGCCCGTGCCGACCTTGATCTAAAATAAAAATCTTTTTATAAGTAAAAAATCGGCGTATGCTCTGCAAATTAATTCCGTGTAATACAAGTGTTGGCGAACAACCCGGTCTTGGGGATCATATGAATTCGGAATCAGAACAACGTGTGGCCCAGGTGGTTTGGCCGCGGTGAGCCGATCGTCTGCGCGCCGGAAGACGCTAATTTATTTGGAGAACTACCATGGAAATTGCTGCGGAATTTTTACGACTGTTTCTGAGGGGTCTTTATTTCACCTTGCCCTTGTTGGCGATTCTCATATTGATCCTCGTTTTGATCGGCCAGATTGTCGGACGCCACGAAGCCTGGTCAAAATTCGACGCGTTCTACTGGGCGTTCATCACGGCGTTTACCGTGGGGTACGGTGATTTTCATCCGTGCAAGCGGCTGTCCAAGGGGCTCGCCATCCTGATCGCGCTGGTGGGGGTTATTTTCACCGGCATCGTCGTTGCCATTGCCCTGCACGCGGCGCAAACCTCGTTCAAAAAATACATTTAAGGCGGCGGCGCCAACCATGGATGGTCAAAGCAATATGCGGCATTGATCTCCTTGCCATCAAAGACGGCAAGCGCATCATCGAAATACACATGGCGGAACGATGAGCATTATGCTCTTATATTTGATGTGGATTCATTTATTCTCTGGCTGACTCTTTGACAGCGGTTTATTGCCGGCTGTTGTCTCTGGGGCCGTCTTCTGGGTCAGGTCCTTGGCATCGTCCGCGGTGTGACCCTGGCGCCGTATATAAACATAAAGCGGATACCAGTAATTGGTACAAAGCCATGCCAGTGCCGCCTGCGCGCTTACAGAGTCACTACAACCTGCCGCTAAAACAACGCTCCAATGTGTCGTTAAAAAGTATTCCGCACCGGGTTTTGGCCGGGGCGACTCCGTGGCAGGCGCAGGGGCGAGGAGCTTTTTGTGTTGCGGCATGCGCGCGGCTCCAAGAAACGAAGACAATGCGATATGTTACTTGTTGAAATTAAAAAGGGCAATGAATAATTTTTTCTAAAAACGGGTTGTATTATTTTAACTTTTTTTCCATTATTTTTAGGATTTCTTGGTCCGTTTTGATCATCCCCCTATTTGCGATTGAACCCATGTTAGTTAACGATTCAAAGCCGTCTTTTCCCACGATCCCATCTTCCGCGGGAATCCCAATTCCACTCATGGCCAATGCCGCAGAACGAAAGGCTGCGTCGACGCTTGTCATTGTTTTCATTGCGCAGCCGATTTTTGCACCGTCGCAGATCATCCCCGTGATATTGCCAACCATATTGTTTATGGCGAGGGACATCGCCCTCTTCCCGCCCCCCTTGAGATAGACGATCGCGCATGCCAGACCAATACCGGCGGCATTGGAACATCCGCAGACGGCGGAAAACGTTCCAAGTATGCAGGTCGTCTTCGACGTAATGAGCATCGCAATGACAAGCGCCTCTTCGATCTTTCTTTGAGGGATGTGCCACATGTTTTTCAGCATGATGAGCGGAACACAGATGACTATTCCCTTATTGCCGGACCCGGCCACCGACATTACAGGAAACGGTTCTCCCCACATCCTCGCATATACTCCGGCGCCAACAAGCGCAGTGATCCGCGCACTGACGCCCGACTTGCTGGTATTAAAAAATGTCTTTGGCAGGAGTTTTAATCCATGCCTGGCGATCTTTATATTTTGCAGTGCGCCACGGATAATTGCCTTTCTCTGCACCTTGGAAAGAGACCTTGCCAGCTTGATCAACTGATCCATGGAGATAGAAGATGCCCATTTTCTTGCGCTTTCCTGAGCAGAGAAGTGCAAACAATTACCACTGCTATGGATAATTTTGTTGTTTCTGGAAACCAGAGTTACATTTGTGTGAGAACCTTCAATGACGCAACGCGCAATATTTCTTCCGCCGCGCACCGTGAATTCTATAAAGAGATTCTCTTTTAACGTATCTATTTCTATTTTGATCCGGTCGTTCCGGATAAGTTTCTGGGCCGACTTTAAGATGCCGGGGTTTATATCTTCAAAACATTGAAGCCCAAGTTCTTTTTTTGTCAGGAAAACCCCGATGGCGGACGCCCATTTTATTCCAGTCTTGTGGCCGCTGTGGGGAATGCCGACCGCATAGCAGTTTTTATAGATCTTTGTGTCGACTTTAAGGATTATCTCTTGCGATGGTTCATTAAGACAGCCTGCGGCAATGAGGCCCGCGTAGGCAATCGACGCCGGCTCGGTGCAACCAAGCGCCGGCATCCATTCTGCTCTTAGATATTTATCAATATTCATGCAAGTAATCCCGACTTCCGGAAATAGCGGTTGAGTTTGAAAAAGATAAGGTCATTACTTTCATGCGGAGCATATCTCCTCATATCCGGAAAGTAAAGGGTTGGCAACAGGGTTAGTAATAGGAGCGGATTTCGACCGATGCCACTTAGGTAAAGATCCACTGGAGAAATAAAAAGTAATGACGGCCTCATTATTTCCTCGCCAGTTTACCCTTCACTTTTGGGAATGTTGGATTATTGTGCGGGCTGTGGCGTGCCAGGCAATAATACCTGTGCACAAACAAGGCGATCAGGTACAAATAAGAATATTTCCAGAACATCCCCTGGAAGCAAAATAGGCGGGCGAAATCTTTTACCGCCGTTAGGTCGCCATTTCTAACATGTTTCAGGAATATGCTTACATATTCGAAGAACCGGTTTTCTATTCCGGGGAGGAGGTTGTCGGCAAACAACCTCCGGACGACTTGTATATGACTGTCCCTGAATTCATTTTTATTCCTGTTGCGCTCCATATTCTGCGGGTGGTATCGAACAAATGCCAGAGTCTCAGGATTGCGGCGGAAACAGCACCCTTGGGCGGCGAGCACAAGCAAGAAATAGAGGTCTTCTCCAAGAGATAAATCAGGGGGGGAAGATGGTACCGTTCAAAGCATCATTGCGGATCAAGACGGAGTTAATTGGCAAAGAGGACATCATCATTGATGTAACTGGATTGGAACAAAGGTCCGTCATGTCCAGAATTGATTTGGGTAAAAATGGCCGCAGATGCTCGCTGTCAACGCCGCCGCATTCGAAGATTAAAACACCCAGTCGGAGCGGATTCCACGGTCTCTTTATGCCGAACGACTTTCCCCGGCAAATCACAGCTTGTGTCGCCGGGTTTTCTTTGAAATATTCCAGCGAGCTTTCAAAATAGCATGGATGCAGCAGGTCGTCATCATCCAGAAAGACCAAGAACTCGCCCTGGGCAACAGCAATGCCCATGTTCCTTGCCGTTGAGCGCCCCCTGTTTTCCGGGAACCGATGAACGTGGATCATTGGGTGGAGCGCGCCGATCCGGTCAATCTCAAGCCGGTATTCGTCCGCCGAGCCATCATCGATGATCAGGATTTCGCAGGGACGGACAGTTTGAGCCAGGACAGAACTGACCGCCTGCTCAAGATAGGCTGGCCGGTTATAAGTGGGGATGATCACCGAAACACTGGCAGTCTTCATTGGTTTAGCCCGTATGCTTCAGGATTATCCATGTTCATCAGTGTCCATTAATAGTTAACCCGCCGATATACCCCTGCATTTCAAATCGTTTTAAGGGCAAATAGATGGCCCGTCTTTCCATCAGGCAATACAGATCATAATTACGCCATCCGACTATGACTCCTCGCATGAGTCTACGGAACAGATTATAAACTTACGCTCAATTTTGCAAGGAAATAGCGTCTTCCCTATAGCGTCTTCCCAAAACAATAAGGTGCTTTGTCAAATCGCCTTATGCCCGACGTGACTGCTCCGGTAAATGTTTAATTGTGGAACACACACGATTTAGGTAGCATCGTAGAAAACTGGTCTGATCGACGCACCTATTATTGGGCGTGTTGCCATGAGGATATTTGTTATAAATCTGAAACGATCCGCGGATCGCAAGGTGCATATAATAAAGCAATTAGACAACTTAAACATCGCTTACGAATTTATTGATGCGATTGACGGGCAGGGATTGTCCGATGATGAGATCAAGATGCACGGAGTGGACACCTTCCCCCCCTGGTTTTCTTTCAATCAAAGGCATCTGGTAAAGGGGGAAATTGGCTGCATCTTGAGTCATCTCGGAATCTACAGAAAGATGATCGATGAAGATATTGAATGTGCCTGCATATTTGAAGATGATTGTGTTTTTGAAAAAGATTTGGGAATTATATTGAAAAACGAGCAACTCAGAAGGTCCGATTATGAATTATTATTGCTTGGACACTCGGGCCAATATCAAGATACCTCCCGTGGGGCTGAATGTTCCTCTAAAAAAGAGCCCGTGCTTTCTCGCTACCACATTGCGAAACCTGTTGAGCGTCCGTTTGGAACATACGCCTATATCATTAAGCAATGCGCGGCGCTTAAACTGCTGCAATACGCCTATCCATTGAGATTGCCGATGGATTGTCTAACAGGTCATGCACAGGCAATCGGCGTGAAGTTGCGCATCCTCACCCCTCCCATCGTTACTCACAACGTCACCCTTGGCCCGAGCACAATTAATGATCGTGATTCGAATAGTCGTTTATATGTTTGTAAGGCGAGAAGGATAAAATGTATGGTTGGGCGTAAGTATCCAATATTAAGAATGATAAAAAAAATATGCCTATTCCCTTATGTAACACTTCTCTTGAAGCTTAGGAAGGCGGGGATTCTTGATGGGGATTCGTATGCAGAAAAAAGATATTTTCGACAGAATTCATTGGCAAAATACCCCCAGCCGCCCGTCCCACGCAATGAGAAATAGGCGGACATTGTGAACATGACTGAATATGAAATAAGATATCCCGACTGGCGTCGCTTTCATGTCCGTGAATGGTGGCTATATCGGGAACTTTTCTGGTTTCTGGCCTGGCGCGACATCAAGGTTAAATATAAGCAGACGCTGCTGGGTATCGGTTGGGCGATTCTACAACCCCTGGCATTGATGATCCTGTTCAGTCTGTTCTGGAAATGGGTCATTCATGTCAATACAGGCGTTCCCTATCCGGTCTTTGTCTATTCCGGGCTGATCCTCTGGGGATTGTTCGCTTCCGGGGTCGGCAATGCGAGCAACAGTATGGTCGATCAGGCCAATCTGATTAAGAAGGTTTATTTCCCGCGCATCATTGTCCCGACAGCGGCTATCCTGGTTTCTCTGCTCGATTTTTTTATCGCCCTGTTTTTATATCTGGCCCTGCTCGTTTTTTATAACGTCAGGGTAAGCATTCCGACCTTTTTTATTTTTTCCGCTATCTGCTTGCTGATTGTCCTTGTTTCAACACTGGGATGCGGGCTGTTTCTCGCGGCGGTGAACATCCGGTATCGGGATGTGAGGCATGCCATCCCCTTTCTTTTACAGCTCCTTTTTTTTGCCACGCCCGTTATATTTCCCCTATCGGTCGTCAAATCTGAAACACTCGCTCTTTTTCTCTCGCTCAACCCGATGGCAGCCGCCATCCATCTTGCCAGGGTCGCCATTTCCATTGAAGCGATCAATTGGCAATTAACCGCAATGGGGTTGGCTTCGTCCTTTTTACTGCTTATGATCGGTCTGGTTGTATTCAATAGGAACGAAATTGATTGTGCGGATATCCTATGAAACCAATCCTCGAAATAAAATCCATCTCCAAGAAATACGCCATCCATAAGAACCAGCCGCGTTATCGGACGCTACGGGACAGCCTTGCCGCCTGCTTCAGAGATCGCCAGGGCATGCAGGAATTCTGGGCACTTGACAACCTTTCTTTTAACATTTTTCCAGGCGAAAAATGGGGGATTATCGGAGAAAACGGAGCCGGGAAAACAACACTTCTCAAAATACTTGCCAAAATTACGCCGCCCACCAAAGGGAGCATTCTGGTGCGAGGCAGGGTGGCCAGCCTGCTCGAAGTGGGAACGGGATTTCATCCTGAATTGACGGGGAGAGAAAATATTTTTCTCAACGGCGCCATCCTAGGCCTGTCCAGGCGAGAAATTCTGAATAGATTCGATCAAATCGTCGATTTCGCCGAGATTGAGACGTTTCTGGATACGCCGGTCAAACACTATTCCACCGGCATGTGGGCGAGGCTGGCATTCTCTGTGGCAGCCCATCTCGATCCGGATATTCTATTGATCGATGAGGTTTTATCCGTGGGCGACGCCGATTTTCAAAGCAAATCCCTCGGGAAAATGAATGAAGTATCTCGACAGGGACGGACCATCCTGTTTGTCAGCCACAACATGGCAGCCGTGCGGCAACTCTGTACGCATTGTGTATGGATCAGCAAAGGCAAGATAAAACTTATCAGTGCCCCTGACGAGGTGATTGACGCCTATTGCTCATCAAACGAATCTAACGAACAGGGGTTTGCCGAATCAGCGAGTTTTGCACATCGCAGGGGCTCACAGGATGTGTGTCTCCAGCGGATTGAACTGCGAAACCAGCATGGCGAGATGACAGGCGTCTATGCCATTGGCGATGACTTGCATATCCACTTGTTCATCGAACCCTCCGCGACCTTGAAAAAAGTGAGAATAATCGTCAGTATTTTCGAATCCAACGGCGACTGTGTCTGTACTATGTACGACAATGACTCTGGTTTTTCCCTGCGGGATATTTCCGGGCCACGGCATGTGTCTCTCAATATGGCGGATCTGAGGCTCTGTCCGGGCCAATACCGTATTGATGTCGAGTTGCTCAGTGAAATATTCCACTATCAATACGATGCTTACGATATCATCGAATCGTGTATCGTATTCAAAATGGTTAACAAAAGTGCCATCAATCGGGGTCTGAAGCGACACTGGGGCCTGTTGTATCTCACCCCTGAATGGACTATCCATGAATAATGAATGGTAGAGGTCATGCCTGTAAAACCTGCTATATCAATTGTTTGTCCCTGTTTTAACCATGGCCGCTATGTCCCGGAGATGTTGGCGTCGGTCCATGCGCAGAGTTTTCCGGACTATGAAGTCATCATTGTCAATGATGGATCAACAGATGGCACCAAAAAAATACTGGACAATCTTCATCACGAAAAACTCACCGTTATTCATACGCAAAATCATGGTCCGGCCGCAGCCCGCAATACAGCGATTGCCGCGACCAAGGCGCCGCTTATTTTCAATCTCGATGCCGACGATAAAATCGCGCCGTCCTTGCTTGAAAAGGCATTCGCGGTTTTCAGCACCAGTCCGGATCTTGGCATTGTGCACAGCGAAGTGCAATTCTTCGGCGCCCGTTCGGGAAGGTTTGAGTTGCCGCCCTATTCCCTTACAGCCATGTTGCAAGACAATATCATTCATTCAACAGCCCTTTTCAGGAAGGAGGATTGGAAAGCGGTGAGCGGTTATTCCGATGAGCTGATCTATGGATTGGAAGATTATGATTTCTGGCTCTCCATCATCGAATTGGGAAGAGGGATTTACAAGATCCCTGAAGACCTGATATTTTACAGGACATATAAAAATCTGGGTGATTGTCGTTCGGGCAAGGTAAAAAAGTGCCGTAGAAAAATTATACGCACACAGCTAACCATCTTTCGAAGGCACGAACAATTGTTCAAGGCGTGTCCCGAAGAATACGAACGCATGCTAAAATTGAAAAAGGTATGGGAAAATGAACCTTTCGCTGTCCAATGGCTGAAACAGATTTATTATTCATTGCGGTATACCATTCGTTAGAGCATAAGATGAAAAAACCAATTTTTTCGATAATTATAGCTACCCACAAAAGGCCGCGCCTTCTTGAAAGGGCGATTCGAAGTGTTCTGAACCAGACATTCCGGGACTTTGAATGCATCGTGGTGGATGACGCGGGCAATACGGGAACGGCGCAAATTGTGCAGCAATTTGAAGACCGCCGAATCGTTTTGTTGCAACATGCACAAAACAGGGGGGCGGCGGCCGCGTACAATACGGGGATCAATGCCTCCCGGGGTTCCCTGATTGCCATATTGGATGACGACGATGAGTACTACCCAACCTTTCTGGAAAAAATGCAGCATTTTTTCCAGGCGGCGCCTGCCCGCATAGGATTTGCCTGGACTGGAATTAGGCTGGTAATGGATACGCCGGAAGGGGAAACATTGTTGAATGAAAGGGTCTGGCCGACCAACATTCAGCCGAGGGAGGCCGCATATGTAGAAGCGACCACTATCGGCAATAATTTTGGTTTGACAATGAGAAAGGAATGCATTGATGCTGTTGGGCTGTACAATGAAACATTTCGGGTTTGCGTGGATACGGAGCATTTGTTCAGATTGGCCAGGAGATTCGACTTTGCAACCATTCCTGAAATACTGGTCAAGATCCATCACCATAAAGGCGGACAGCTTACTCATCGAGACCAGGATAAGCTCCGATTAGAACTTCACGAAAGGATCTTGATGGAGAACGCCGATTTTATCGCGTCCTATCCTAAATTGTACCACGTCCATTACTGGCGACTGGCTCAGATTAGTTATTCCTTGCAGATGAATAAAAAAGGCCGGCAAATTTTATCGAAAATGTGGAAGAACACACCCGGACGCCTTTCTTTACCTCTCGATTTTATCTGTTATGAATGGTGCGGGATCGATGCGGCGACCGTTTGGGGCCAAAGCAGAGCAAGAAAGGTTTTGTCACGCGTGAGGAGAGCTCTCTATCAGAGGAAAGACTCACGGGAAATAAAAAAGCTGGACAGGTAAGCATTGCAAGAGGCTGGAAACAAACTTTTTGACAATATCTGGATATGATTTGTGGGATAAGTTTGTCGATGACTCCCCGCAAGGGGACGTGTTCTGCTATTCCTGGTGGCTGAAGGTCGTTACGAAGGATGACTTCAAAATCCTTGCCGTGTGGGAGAATAGCCAAATTGTCGCCGGCATCATCTTGCCTTTTTATGGCACCGGGAGAATCAATGAACCCTATCTTACGCGCACCGTTGGGGTTCTTTACAAGAAAGCGGATAATGAATCGCCCCGGAAACGGCTGTCAAAAGAGCGCAAGTGGTTAAATGCCCTGCTGGATCGGGTCGATATCAACAATGTCGTTCAGATGTGCATGCATCATAATTTCAAAGACTGGTTGGCTTTCCGGTGGCGGGGATATAAACAGACAACACGTTATACCTATATCCTGGATTATCGCCAGTCTACACTGAAAGACATGTGGGCAAATATCAGTAGGAGACAAGTACGGGGAATCAAAACAGCCCTAAGAAACAAGCTCACGGTAGAGGAAGGCGATGATATCGCCTCTGTCTATGCCTTCAGCTGTCTGTCATTTGACAGACAAAATTTGAGGTTTCCCTACTCGTTAAACGATCTGCAGCGGCTGGACAATGCTGTGAAGAAACGGGGGGAACGGACGATCTTTCAGGTAGTTGATGCCAGTCGCCGCATTTGACACCAATTATGTTGTCTACCATGATAAATCCGCCTACCATCTGTTGAGCGGCGGCGATCCGCAGCTCAGATCATTGGGAGGTCACACGCTCATTTTATGGCACACCCTCAGATATTTCAGTGACAAGGTGCCTGTTTTCAATTTTGGCGGGTCTGATCTTCAACCGATAGAAGAGCATATAAGAGGTTTTGGGGCGCACCCAGACGCAATATTTCCATATCTTCAACGAAGCCCTGGTCTCGAACCGGGAGGGATTGCGATATCACGGAGCCCAAATGCTTTCCCATGGGCGAGAGATTTTGAGGGATTTGCGGTACAGACCGTTCAAAGAGCATCCCGTATTGTCCTATAAGTTGCTTAAGCATCTATCATGCAAAATGTTGAAATAGAAATGTTTAAAACTATCCGGCCCCGAAAAATCCGCCTCGACGCGTCAACGCTCTGCCAATTGCGCTGCCCCTGTTGCTCCACTGCAGCACGTAAGATTGAACCTGCCATAGGATTTGGTTGCCTTAAGTTTAAGGATTTTAAAAAGCTGCTCGATGAAAACAGATATCTAAAAGAGATCGAACTCTCCAATTATGGTGAAATATTTCTGAACCCGGAACTTGATTCGATAATTAAGTATGCTTACGAAAAAAAAGTGCGTCTCCTGGCTGAGAACGGGGTCAATTTCAACACTGTAGCGGACCAGATGCTCGAAATGCTGGTGGCATATCGTTTCCGCCTTTTGCTAATTTCCATTGACGGCGCCTCACACCAAACCTATCAGCAATACCGGGTCAATGGAAATTTCGCCATGGTTATCAAAAATATCAGAAAATTGAATAATTATAAATCATTGCATGACTCAGACTATCCTCGCTTAATCTGGCAGTTTGTCATTTTCGGGCACAATGAACACGAAATACCTTTAGCAAAAAAAATGGCCCAGGACTTTGGTATGCGCTTCATTCTAAAACTGTCTTGGGATAGGCATTTTTCTCCAATCAAAAACCTTGATTTTGTAAAAAAAGAAAGTGGCCTTCCCGTTTCCGACTGCGAAGCGGATCAGGTAATGCAGGGAGCAGAATACGGAGCCTCTTTTTGCCGGATGCTTTGGGAAGAGCCGCAAATCAACTGGGATGGGAAAATTCTGGGATGCTGCTGTAACCATTGGAGACAATTCGACGGGAATGCCTTTACAGACGGGCTTGTTCCCGCCTTGAACAGCGAATCGATCACCTATGCAAGGGCAATGCTGCAAGGCCTGAAGCCATTGCGGGAGGATATACCCTGCGCAACCTGTGATCTGTACCTAGAACGCGCCAAAGCAAATCAATGGTTGAAACGAGGCGTAAATATGACGGCGTTTCGGGTAAAATCCCGGTTGCGCAAACTAATTCATTATGCCTTGGATCAGTAAAATCATTTTTTATATAGCTTAGAGATATTTGACATGCCTAAAGTATCCATCATCGTACCCAATTACAACCACGCGCCGTTCTTGGAACAAAGGCTGGAGAGCATTCTCTTCCAGACTTTCCAGGATTACGAATTGATTCTCCTCGATGATTGTTCAACCGATGGCAGTTTGGATATTATCCATCGTTATAAGAATAAATGCCCCCAGATCAGGGTGTTTCTCAATGATCGTAATAGCGGCAGCCCTTTTAAGCAGTGGGATTTCGGCGTCAGGCAGGCCGGCGGTGATTATATTTGGGTTGCCGAATCCGATGATGGGGCCGCCGCGAATTTTTTGGATGAAATGGTTCCGATTTTAGAAAAAAACAGCCATATCGGACTAGCCCATTGTGACGCCTTGATAATCAATGACAAAGGCCAATCGATGGCATCCCTATCCGATAATTATTCCTCTTCCGAAGAAAGAAAAACAACTGATTACATCAACAATGGAAAGGCTGAGATAGAAAATCGTCTATGTGTCTCCAATACCATCAACAATGCAAGCGGCGTTATATTTCGAAAAACCAGCTATATCAATGCCGGCTTTTCTGACTTTGGAATGCGGTATTGTGGCGACTGGTTTCTCTATCTGCGTATGTTGCTTGCGACGGATATCGGCTACAAGGCAAGCCCTCTTAATTTATTTCGCATCCATGCCGGATCGTCGTTTCATCGCTATTACGCCGACAACCATTATCTTGAAGAGGTGATGCGGATCTACCATTTCGTGATGCAACACCTATCCGTCCCCCCCACTGCAAAGAAGAAAATCTATGGTGAGATATCACGACATTTTTGCGTTGCTCTTAAAAGAGGCTTTATTCCCTCGAAACAGGTTGTCTATAGTATGAGAGAAATGGTCCCTTTTTTTGAACTTTGCGTTTTAAAATTTATCAGGGATTTAATCATGAAAAAATACGTCCGAGGATTACTCCCGTGACTTGCCCCTGCATGTTCCGATGACATTGAAAAATTCAGGCCTTTTATGTCTTGATTCTATGGTAATAACGGTTACTAGTGTAGTGTTTCATAAATACGTTGACTTTTGGTGCGGCGCCGAACCGGCGGAGCAAGGCGCACGAGGCGTGAGCATACCCGAAGGTATGTTCCGCCTCGTGGAACGCAGCCCCG
>VSJD01000294.1 GCA_008636095.1 Kiritimatiellota bacterium
TGTCATATTGCTGCCCGGATCAAGGGCAAATTCTTTCAGGCGCAAGGCGATATAGAGATGACTTTGATCGTGCGCCAGCCACAGGCTGGTCGGCTCCTGGGCCGGCAGGCCATCGGCGGCGCGTAAAAAATTCTGGCACAAGGTTGCGGCTTGCCACTCTTTTTCTTCAATCTGTCCGTCGATTTTGGGCGGAGTATCCAAGTTAGGAACAGAAGCAAAAACCTTGTTTCCAATTTCCACCGCCGAAGCGCTTGCCAGCCAAAGCGGCAGTAACAGTCCCAGAACCAGTGGTTTACAGCGAATAAACCTTCCTCCTGATGTTTCTCCAACTGTGTTTTGCGTGACGCGTGATACTGTCTTGGTTTTGCACGAGCGCGCGTCCCTGTCCCGATGCGCGACGCGATCGGGATGCGCCAAAATCACGCTATATAAAATTAACGTGTCAAAAGGTGGCTGGGGTGTCAAGCCTGAAGGATGATTTACGACAAAGGATGATTTGCGACTTGACGTTTTGTACTTTATGCGCTTATGTAAAGCTTGCGGTGTTAAATGCAGACGCTTGGTCCGTGAAATGGAAGAAGAGCCATCTGATGGCGACTTTTTTTCAGGTATTCGTCTCGATTTTGGGGACAAATCGGATATCCCTTTTGCATCAAAAACAGTGTGTTTTGATATGTTCGGCTTGTTTTGTTTTGTGTCATAAGTCAATAGATATCATATATTTATTTGATAAATAAGCCATGTCTTTGACATGCCTTGATTGACTTGACATGGTAGGAGTCGCATGAAATGGCTTCGAAAACTTCTGGGCTACGACGATATTTTTTTCGACTTGCTGGAAGCCAGCGCGGCGCAGGCCCAAAGTAGTGTGGCCTTGTTGGTGGCCCTGCTGGGCCGGCGCGACGAAGCGCCGCGCCTCGATGCGTTTATCCAGTCCCGCCGGAGCGAAAAGCTCGTTAACGAGGAAATCACGGAGCAGTTGTGTAAAACATTCGTGACACCCTTGGAGCGTGGGGCATTCCCCTATCCACCACGCATGTGATTTCGTGCGCCATCATGGGCGTGGGCGCCACCAAGCGGCTGAGCGCGGTTAAATGGGGTATCGTCGGGCAAATGGTGTGGGCCTGGGTGCTGACCATGCCTGTCAACGCTTTGCTGGCTTATGTTTTCCAGCGCGTACTCATACTGATGGCAAAACCGGGGTAACCCTTTGAACTTTTATAAACGCGCTTTGATCCGGCAAGTCGCCGGCTGGACCTTGATTACCATCGGCGTGGCCGGATTGATCCTGCCGGTGCTTCCGGGATGGCTTTTTTTGGGCGCAGGCGCGCTCTTGCTTGCGCCGAATGTCCGTCTGTTTCGCCGATTTGCGGCCTGGATACATGTCCGCTTTCCCGTGTTGCGCGGACGCCTGCGCGCGTTCCGTAATTTTAAAAAGCCGCCGCGCTGAGGCGGTGTGATACGCGTGGCCGAATTTGCGTAAAGCAGGTTTTGGAATTACTTGTTATTAAATCCCAGCTTCAAATGGACAACCAGAATCATGCCAATGTGCTCGTCCGCTCGAGCCAACCGTTGCGGATTATAACGGCCACGATCTGCATGCAGACCCCGATCGTACCCATCCCCTGGCACGATCATCCATTTTATCAGTTAGAAGTGATTGCCGCTGGTCGTACGCAGATGGAATATGACGGTTGTCGGACAATGGTGGCGCGGGGCATGGCGTCTTTTTTCCGCCCCTTTCAAAGGCATGGCGAAACGGGACGACATTCGTCCCGCTATATCAGCAACTTGCATATTAAATTTGAGGCGGATTTTGTCTGGACGCCGTTCCTGCGGTTGGCGCCGGTCCAGCGGTTTTATCATGGTCGCCAGCTCGGGACGGTGATCGAGACCTGGCGCCGGAATACACCGCTGGATAAACTCCGGGCGCAAGCCATGCTAAGCTTGCTGATTCTTGAGATTGCGAGCGACAAGCGCTATCGGCAGACAACCGCCGGTCCGGATATCGGCTTCCAATGGCTTTCAGCAGGCCTGCAACATATTCAGGACCATTTGGAATCGGGGGTGACCGTGGTGGCGGTGGCGCAGCATGTCAACATGAGCCCGGATCATTTCAGCCGATTGTTTCATAAAAAAATGGGCGTGCCGCCGGTATTGTATATTCGCCAAGCCCGGATTGAGCGCGCCAAGAGTTTGCTTGGTAAAGGTGCCGCCTGCAAAGAGGTGGCGTTCGCGCTGGCTTTCCCTTCGGTGGCTTACTTTAGCCGTGTGTTCAAACAAATATGTGGGATTGCACCCTCCCTGTGGATGGAAACCATACTGAGCGCGCGATAAACACAACCCGGCCGTTTGACCTTTCCTCCGGACCTGCCAAAATCAGACAACAGCGCGCCGCCTTTCGACAACGCTTTCGCGTTGATTTCGAGACCGGCACCGGGCAGGATAGGAATCAAAGCAACAATAATCCACAACACGGAGGAGATCCACCCCATGGAAAAGCATCCGCAACTGGCAAAATTTGGCGCCGCCGCATATGCCAATTTGAAGGGCAAACTGCCGAACATCTTTCCCCGTATTATGGGGCCGAATTGCGCGAAATATTTGCAGGAGGTGGTGGCCAGTGGTTTGACCAGTGACATGGTTGCGCGATTTGAAACGACCTTTGCCCAGGCGCATGGTGTGAAACATTGTATGGCCACGCCCGGTTGTACGCCGGCCTTGGCCGTACTGGCGGCGGCCTTCGAGTTTCAGCCCGGCGATGAAGTCATTGTCAGTTCCGTTACCGACTACGGCACCATCCTGGGACTGTTGGTCGAAAATTACATTCCGGTGTTTGCCGATACCGCCCCAGGTACCGTCAATATCAGTGCCGAAACCATTGAGCGTTGCATCACGGATCGCACGCGCGCGATTCTCGTGGTGCATAAGACCGGCCTGATCTGCGACATGGATCCGATCCTGGCGCTGGCTAAAAAACACCACCTGATCGTGTATGAGGATGCGTGCCAGGCCGTGCTGGGAAAATATAAGGGCCGCTTGGCCGGAACCATGGGCTTGGCGGCGGGGTATTCATTCGATAGCGAAAAGACCATGGGATCGGACATGGGCGGCTGCATTATTACCAACGATGACGTCGTGGCAGAGAGGTGCCGGTTCATGGGGCATAGCCGCGGTGCTACTATGAAACCCGATTTCGGCCGGACGCATACGGCGCGCGGCTATGCCTATCGTATGCCGCTATGCACGGCGGCCGTGACCCTGGCACAGTTCGAAATCTCCCCGGACGCGGTGGCGAAGCGCGATCGCATGGTGCGCCTGCTCTCCGCCCTGATCGGCAAGATTCCTGGGATTATTTCCCTGCCGATTCCGGACTATGTGACCGTGTATTCCGCCTGGATGTTCGGGTTTAGTATTGATCCGAAAGCGTTTAGTTGCGATGCCAGGACGTTTGCCGCACAGTTGGTGGAGGAGGGTATTCCGGGCGCCGGACTTGGCCAATATTACCTTATGCCGGAATCCATGGTGTACCTCCAGGAAAAAGCGGCGAAGAAAATATATCCGTATTCCAAGCCGCCCGCCTCGCGCGACTATCATTATGGTCCGGAAACGTGCCCGACCGCGCACGCATTCATGGAACACTTCATCCGCTGGTGTACGTTCTGCGAAAAGTATGAGGAATCGCATTGCGCAATGGCGGCGGAAATTATTCGCCGCGTGGCGGAAAGGAATCGGAAATGAAACGTGTGGTCATTATCGGCGGTGAGACACATCTCAATGAAATTACCAACTTGCAGGGCTCGGCGCTTACGATCGTGGGCACGTGCATGCGGGCGGAACAGATTAACACCGCCTTGCCGAACCTGGCGGCGCCCAATTTTGATTCACCGGAGGCCATGTTCGCGGCGGTCAAACCGGATATCGTGGCCGTTTCCAACGAAAACGATCTCAAGGCTGACGTCATCATGGCCGCGCTGCACTTCGGCTGCGATATTATTGCCGACAAACCCCTGTGCCTGACAATGGCTGAACAGCAGGAATTGGAGACCTGGCTGGCAGATCATCCCCGTCAGCGGCTTCTGAATCTGCTGACCTTGCGCGGGAATCCCGGCTGGCAAGAGCTGCATGATCAAATCCGGGCCGGCCAGATCGGTCAACCGGCTTTCGTTCATATTCGCATGGCGGTGAAGTTGAAGCGCACCCAGCGTCCGCCCTGGTTTCTGGACTGGCGGCGCGCCGGGGGGCTGTTTCTGGATTTACTGATTCATGGTCTGGATCAGGTGGAATGGCTCACGGGAACGTCCGTGGTGGCTATGACGGCCAACATGGGCAATCTGGGCGTTCCGGACGATCCGCAATTGCGCGATCATGCCGCCGTATATTGCGAGTTGAGTAACGGCGGCAGTGCCGTGGTGGAAGGCCAGCGCCTGCTGCCGGAGACCAAGGCCAGCGACTATCGTGCCATGGTGGCCGGCGCCGGCGGCTATGCCGATCTGGATATGGCCGGTCCCGTGCTCCGCATCACGAATGCGGTGGGCGCAGACCAGGTCGTTGCGACATTCCCGGATTCGGTTTCGGTGGTCAAGGATTGGTTGAACGGAGGCGACTGGGTGCCGCAAGCCGCTTCGTTGCGGGCCAACCGGCTGGCGGTGCTGGCAACACAATCTGCCCTGGAACATCGGAGGGTCATGGGACCATGAATAAAGAAGCCATGCAATCAGGATATCCTGGGTTGCCCAAGGGCATTCGACCTTATGACTGGGCGCTAAAACAACTGCACATTGCCCTGGCGCACCAGGTGACGCAAGGCGACAAGGCTGTCGTGGTGGCCGTAATTGACATTGGCTATCGCCATCATCCGGATGTGGATGGCCATTTGTGGCGGAACCCGCATCCCGGCCGCGGCGATGTGCATGGTTGGGATTTTGCCGATAACGACGCCTCGTTGGAGTACCGGGGACCGGATGACGAAAGTAATAATACTTATCGCGGCCATCATGTGTTCATTGCCGGCGAAGTGGCCGCGGTAGCGCCCAAATGTCCAATTATGATCCTGCGTGTGGGTTACGCCCAAGACCAGGCCAAAAGCTGGGTTCGCGCCGTGCGCTATGCCGTAGATCACGGCGCCCGCGTCATCGTGGAGCCGCATGGCTATATCCAGGGCCAGGCCGAATACGGCCAAGGGTTGTTTTATAAAGGAACCGATTTCGGATTCCCTTACGACAATCCTGAAATCTTGGAAGCTGACGATTATGCCTATCGCCACAATGTCCTGGTTTTCAAGGGAACTTGCGATAATCGCGGCCGCCGGGTGGCGATCGCGGAATGCGCACGGCCACCGGTGTTTGCCGTAGGATCAAGCAATCGCAAGGGATTGCGGGCCAATATCTGCGCCAGTGCCGATTATGTGGCGGCCGGTTCGCCGGGCGGCGATCGCGGCTCCGGTAATCCGCACGACCGGGTCTGGGGTTGTGGCGGCGACCGGAACTATTATCCTTCTGAAGGCGGATGCATGGCCAGCGGATTTGCCGGCGGTGTGGGTGCGCTGGTCCTCTCACGTTTCCCTCATTTGACGGCCGATGAACTGCGGCAAATCCTGTGCAATACGGCCCGAGGACAGGGATGGAATCCATGGCTGGGCCATGGTATCCTGAATGCCACGCGTGCCGTCGGCTTGAAACGGGAAGAGCTGGATGCCCAGCTGGTGGTGCAACGCGCCGCGCGTGTGGAGAAATCGGGTGGCAAGCCATGTGTGCATGTAATCCTTGCCAATCGGGGTGCCTTGGATCTGGGTCGGGTCTTGGTAACACTTTATACCGGCCACCCCGCACAGCGACCCAGGCGATCAGCACGGCATGATAATCCATGGAAAATGGGGACACTTCAAATCGGGCATGCCATCGTGGAACGGATTTGCGGATTCGAGTCGGCGGCCGCCGCCGTTGAGATTGTCAATTACAACCGGACGCCACCCCGTGAAATCTGGGCGGAAGCTTGTGCGCTGGAGGTCGGCCGGAGTCATCAGGTGGACTGTTGCCGGCTGAGCCCAGTTGGTGGGAATTGGGTAATGTTGCCGAAGGGCGTCGCACCGGGAATCTGATTGCAATGACTATGGCTACGATCTCAATTACAGGAGGAAAACCATGTTGTCCGTCTGCCGATTTCTTAATAATGCACCCTGTGCCTATTCGATGACCTATGATGAAGGCTTTGTGGATATCCTGGCCAATGCCTTGCCAATTCACAAAAAGTACGGCATTCCCGGTCACGCGGACGTGGTGGTAAGTCAATTGGGTCAGCGGCGCAACTGTTATCGCAGTTCCATGAACGGGCTGTTTCACATGGGGGCGGAACATTTACGTTATCTGATTACGGAAGGCTGGAGCGTAGGCAATCATTCGTGGTCGCATTTTTTGTATCCGACTCAGCCGGGCCTGGATCTATACCGCGAGGTGGTTTATTCCCGGTACTATCTGGAGGATAAGCTCGGGGTCCCCGTGACGTTCTTTGCCATTCCCAACGACCAGTGTAACTACGAACCGGCATTGCCCTTTATCCGGCAGGCCGGTTATCTGGGGTGCCAGCAGGTTTATGGCGGCGTTAATCGCGACGACGTGGATTTGCTGAAAATCCTCAACTTCATGGTAGCCGAAGGTCCCATACGTGCCGCGACCTTCCATTGGCCGCTCTCCCTGACTACGGAAAACATTACATTGCAGGAGATCCAGGACGGATGGCTCTGCGAAACCACGCACCTCGTTATGCCTAACGTCATCCAGCCGCACAAGAATATCACGCCCGAGGGCCTGGAGCGGCGATTTGTGAAGCTACTGGAGATTACGGATAAGCGCCTGTGGGCGGCAACGCCGGAAGATGTGATTGATTATATCATTTTGCGCCGTCGCACCGTGATCCAGCCGGTCAGCCCAAACGAATATGATGTGAACGTGGATTTACCCGTCGGCATCCAAAAGCGGCAATTGAGCTTTGTGCTGGATGATCGGGAGCAAGCCGTGAAACAGATCATGGTTGGCGATGCCTTGGTGGATTTTCGACGGGAGAAAGAAAAAGTTATATTCACCCCGCACGATATTGCGCCCGGAAATTTGACGCCAACGAAACTTCGTGTCAAATGGCTTTAGGAAAAAAGATCAGCGTATGAAAAAAGATATTGATTATTTTGTGTTTATCGGAACGTATCCTTTTGGGCAACCGGGACGATACGAAATCAACAATCTTCTTGACGAGACGGCGACGGAAGGGATTGTGCTCAGTTATGCCAGTCCGATGGAAGCCTTGTTCGCGCGTAACATCGGCGCGGTCAACGAGACGTTCCTAAAGAATTTGTTCAGGAATAAAAATCGTATTCGGGCAGTTCCCATACTGGATTTATCAACAGGAACTTTTGTAAGGGATATTCGGAAATACCATCGTCATTTTGGTATTGAAGCGTTGCGGATAGCGCCGAATTACCACGGATATGTTTTAAACGCCACGTTGGCAGAGGAGTGTATTGGTCTGGCAGCAGAATTGGCGCTGATGGTTTTTATCGCCAAGCAGGTGGAGGATGTGCGTTTTCAACCGCCGTGTCTTTCGGTCGAGGCATTGGATTTGAAGGATATGATGCGTGCAACGGGGGCTGCGCCTAAAACGACAATAGTGCTAAATGGATTCTTGCCGCACGAAATAGCCGCCTTGGAGCGGATACCAGAAAATGTTTATTTTGATGTCTCGGCGTTCGACCATACATTTGGCGCAATGGAAACTGTGATATCAAAACATGGACCAAAACATTTTGTCTATGGCTCAGGTCGTCCATTTTTGTATCAAGGGGCGGTACGACATAATTTGGCGAATAGTTCGCTTAGTTCGATAAATGTTCGGACAATACTTGACGGAGGCAAATGCCATGAACGTTGAATGTTCCAGTGAGCTTTTTGAGCTGGCCGAGCGTATTACTGCGGTTGTGCCCTGTGCAGAACGCGTTCGGTTGCTGAAAACGGGTGTTCGATATCTGCCCTATGCGGAAGAGCCGAGGTGATGGAGCGGGGATTTGAAAACACTGTCATAACCGGCACTTATTATGGTGCGACCACAGATATTGCCGCTTCCATCGCAACCATTGACAAGCTTAAGCGTGATAAGGTTCCTGAGTTGCTATGGCAACGTGGTCGAAGATAGAAGACTATGATTAATGAGATATCACACAAATACGGACTTAGTCTGCGCGCGGAAGGTCCCGCCTGTATTTTCAATATAGCGACGGATAACAAGGAACAGCTCGCATTGTTTACCAACCTGCTTCTCGAGCATGGATTGTTTCCTGGAGCATCTTGCTGGTTTATTCAATATTCACATACTGACGATGTGATTGATCTGGCTGGAAAGATTATTGATACAGTCTGCCGAAAGATGAAGAAATGACCAATGAAATTATAGATATCCATGCACATGTTCCGCTGGATTTAAGGCTTATTCCGGATATGGTTCGTAGTTTCAGGCGGAATCTGGTGTCGATGGTATTTATTTCCAGTCTGGGCCGGAACCATTGGCCTGCATTTCCCAGTGCCAAAGAAGTAAACCAGGCGAATGAAGATGCTTTTGATTTATGCGACAGATATGCCGGATTCTTTCGGGCCTATGTCTATCTCAATCCGCTTGAAAACTGGGCAAAACATATCAATAAATGGTCTCAAAACTCTAACTTTGTTGGTGTCAAGCTATGGATTTCTCTCAAGAACTCTCTTGGTGACCCGGGTGTATGTTTTCCTGTGCTCAAGTACGCTGCCGATAAAGGATTCCCGGTGCTGATCCATAGTTTTTTTCGAAACAAAGGGCAATTTGCCGGGGAATTGAACCCAGCCGAAGTAGCTCGGCTTGCCAGGCAGATACCAAAAGTAAAGATAATCATGGCTCATTTGGGTGGAACCTGGGAGAAGGGATTATATGCGGTAGCCGATCAAAAAAATGTGTTTGTTGATGTATCCGGCGGGCCTCCTTCGCGGGGCATGCTGGAGACTGCTGTACGTCTCTGTGGACACGACCGTGTGCTCTTCGGGTCTGATATGCCATGCCGGACCGTGCAAAGCCAGTTATGGAAAATTTGTGCCGCGAAAATCCCGCAGGGTATAAAGAAAAAAATATTGGGAATTAACGCGCGGATTATTTTTGGGAAAAATTTCAGATGATTCCAAACGATCCGCTTTATAAAAGTCAATGGCATCTGAATGTGCTGAAAATGGAGGGAGTTCCTTCCGGTGATCCTGATTGGCCATGGTCGCAATCGGATGACGAACAAAATGAACATTCCTTTAATCCGTGGCCGGGAATCACACGCGGTAGTTTTCAATGATTTCAACATCCCGCAAGGCACAAAATGCCTTCGGTTGGTAATTGCCCCCAAATTTCAGTTGTCAGCCCGGCCGCGAAAAGAGAATTGTTTATGGTTTAAACATCAAGTAACGGAAATAAAATGACTGCACGTGAACGTATATTAACCGCGCTTCGGCGCGAACAGCCGGATCGTGTGCCTTGGATTGAAGGGATCGTGGGCAACGGCATTGCTTCCGCAGTGTGCAAAGAACCAATTCGCGTGGACTGGTCGGTCGCGCCGGATGGATTTTCCAAAATGCCGGGCGACGTTCTGGCAAAAGAGCAGAAGAAAGTCAACCGCGTGCTTGGCAAGGACAATATCAATTTCTGCGCGTTTGCGCCCATTTTCGCGCATAAAATGACTCCGGCCGATGACGGAAGTCCGGTATTGGTTGGGGATGGCATGATCCGTACGCGCCGCGATTTTGAAACCCTGTTCAAATTGCCGTCGGCCGAGACGGCGGATTTTGTCCGGAACGCCGAAGCTTTTATTGCCCATAAGGATGAATATTGCGCGATGGCCTGTGTGCGCTTAGGCATTGGCGCCACCCTGTTAAGCATGGGCCTTGAAGCATTCTCTTATGCCATGGCCGACGACCCGCAACTGATCGTTGATGTGCATGATGCC
>VSJD01000293.1 GCA_008636095.1 Kiritimatiellota bacterium
TACGCGGATTGGACCGCCAAAGTTGTGCCGATCCTGGAGGACATTGGTTTTGATGCCATCTGGGCCTTTGACGATGTGGCGTTCAATTCCGGGCCGGTATTCAATCCGGACTTTTACCGCCGGCATATTCTGCCCAAAGAACGCGCAATTGCGCAAAACTTTTCCAAACCGTTAATTACGCATAGTGATGGCAACATGACGCCGCTTTTGGATGCCTGGCTTGAACTCGGTCAGCAGGCAATTCATCCGCTTCAACCGGATGTCATGGATATTCACGCCGTCAAAGTCCAATATGGCGGCCGGGTTTGCCTGGTCGGCAATATCAGTATGGCCGATCTGGTAAACAAACAACCGGCGGATATCATGGCCCAAGCACGGGAACGGATTGAAACCATCGGGCGGGGCGGTGGCTATATCCTGTCGTCATCCAACAGTCTGACGGACAACATGAAACCCGAAAACGTGCTGGCAATGCGAGACGCCATTCAGGAGTACGGCGTGCCTGGAAGACGGGACTAACCATCACAGGAAAAGACCATGCAATACAATAATGCGCTCAAGCCGATTGAGAATCCGTTGCCGATCCTGGCGGACCACCCGCGCTACATAGAACCGTTGCAATGCGAGCGGCGTTTCCTGGCGCCGCCCGTGGTGAATGAAAAGGATGTCGATCTGTGTGTGCGGGCCTGGCGTTACTGGTACAATGCCCGCGGGATTATTGAGATGGAAAACCGGCTTGAGGCGAAGGCCACCGCCATCATCATGGTGCATCCCTGGGGTATTGACGATAATGCCGGCCTGAAAACACCCGAACCGGCAGGCGTCGCATTTTTCTGTGCGCGTGACAAGAACAACATTGCCCGCGAGCACATCCGGGAAGTCGTCAATCCGTTCCTCCGCCGCCTGCGGCCTGACGTTGCGCTCGTGGGTTACTCCCTCCCAGGAAAGGAAGACGCTATTCGCGGGTTGATGTATGCCTCGATCGTCACACCGCCGGAGAAGTTGGATGAGGCAAAAGGCCGCGCACTGCTTAAGGAGCGTTTGCGACAACACAGCTTCCGGGGAGAGCCCCTGGTTGCCTCGTTGAATCTTGACACGAACGGTCCAGTAAAAAGCTACTTCGCCCAGACGTCATCCACGGATGCCGGCGCGCGTTACAGCGGCGCGGGCTTCTGGGATCTGCCCATGCCGCTGTGCCGGGATTTAGAGCGCGTGCCGGCAGACCTCGTTTTTTATGATGCCGAAGGCTATCCGAAAGTACGCGATTTCCTAAAAAGCCGCGGTATTCGTCATATCCTGTTGATCGGCTATTGCACGGACATGTGCGTGATGAGAACCACGTGCGGTTATCAGAATTTCAGCCAGGACTTTAACGTCTTCATCGTGGGCGACGCCACGCTGGCCACTTTTCCCGGCAGTGTTACGCCGCGGTTTGCCACCCAAGCCGCGCTGGCAAATGCGGCGCTTACGCAATTAATCACGCAGGCGAACTGGGTGCGGCTTGAGAAGGCGTTATGAAATGGAAGAATAATAAAAAATGGGTTTATTCAATCACGTATGACGAAGGCTGTGAGTTGCTTCTGAAGCATGCTCTGCCCGTTCACCGCCGTTATGGAATTCCCGGGCACGTGGCCCTGGTGGCTTCGCAGGTGGGCGTGCCGCGCAACGTGCCGGGCAGTAGCTTAGACGGGATGATGATCCTCAGCCGTGAAGAGTTGACGATGCTGGCCCGTGAAGGCTGGGGCGTCTCCTGCCACGGCATGACCCACGCCGGTATCAACGCCGACAATGCGCGCTACGAAGTGGTGGAGGCGCGCCGGGTGCTGGAGCAGACACTGCAGCGGCCCGTCCCGCTGTTCTGTGTGCCAAATAACAACAACAGCTACCCGGCGGCGCTGGCCGTGGCCGCCGAGGCCGGCTACACCGCCATCATGACCATCACCGATATGGTCAACCTGCCGACGGGCATGAAGCGAGTCCATCCGTTCGCGGCAAATCCCGCAGATCCCTTGGCTGACAAGCGTGTTTCCGAATTGCTGAACCTCGGGCGCGTGCCACTGCATACCGAGTATCCGCCGCCGTTCTACTCCAAGTTCGACCCGTACAAGCGTATTCACCAGGCCATTGACGCCGGCGGCTGGATAATTGATTACTGCCACTGCCCGACGCCGGGCAAGGCAATCCACCCTTGGAAGGACTGCACCCTTGAGCAGTTGGAGGAGCGCTTTGCCACGGTCTGCCGCATCGGCGGGAACGACGTGTGGCTGGCTGAGCCAAACGAGGTTGTGGAATATCTGCGCCACCAAAGTAGAAAGACGTGATGACCATAATAAAACAGGCGCCGGACGGCGCGGATCATGAAATCCGCTTGCTCGACATCGTTTGCCATCCAACATAGGCTTTTTAAACGTCGCCATGACCGCCATCCTTCTGCCCGCCCTCGTGTTAGACGTCCCGCCATGGTGACGAGCATGGATTTTGGCGCCATTTTGGGGATTGTGCATTCCCATCCATTTTCTATAATAGCACCGTTTTGTTCGTGCAACCGTTTAATGAAAAGATGCTGTCCATGCCCAAAAACGTGATTGTGGCGCAGTCCGGCGGGCCGTCGCCGGTGATTAATAATTCCTTGCGGGGCGTCCTGGATGCCTGTATGGAACAACCTGCGGAGTTCGGCAAAGTCTATGGCGGGTGGCACGGGATTGAAGGCGTGCTAAAGGAAGAACTGCTTGACCTATCTGCCCAGGCGGCGAAGGAAATCGCCCTGCTGGCCACCACGCCCGCCGCCGGCGCCATCGGGACCTGCCGCTACAAGCTCAAGGATAAACAGTCCCGGGACTTCGATCGGATCATTGAGGTTATGCAGGCCCACAACGTCGGCTATTTTTTTTATATCGGCGGCAACGATTCCATGGACACTGCGCACAAGATCAGCCGGATTGCCCAAGACAAGGGGCTCGACCTGGTTGCCACCGGTGTGCCGAAGACTATTGACAATGACGTTGGTGATTCCGAATTCAAACTGATTGACCATACGCCCGGTTATGGGTCGGTGGCGCGTTACTGGGCCTGCTTGATCCAGAATGCCAACGAGGAAAATGCGGGGGCAAGCCCTTCTGACCCCGTGCTGGTGATCCAGATGATGGGCCGCAAGATCGGCTTCATCCCGGCGGCGGCGCGCCTGGCCGATCCACAGCGCCAATTCCCTATGCAAATTTACACACCCGAGTCCGGGTTGACCCTCGAACAACTTGCGGACAACGTCAACGACCAGCTCAAACGCAGTGGCCGCTGTATAGTGGCGCTCAGCGAAGGATTCGATGTGGGTGATATTGGCGCGGCGCAAGACGCCTTCGGGCACGTCGAGTTCGGTGCCAGTAATTTGACGGCCCAGCAGGTGGTCGTATCGTATTTGAACGCCAAGGGCTTGCCCACCCGTGGGTTTGCCCGCGGGCAGGTCCCCGGCACTGATCAACGTTCCACCGCGGTGTTTGCATCCACAGTGGATCTGGATGAGGCCTACCAGGTGGGCCGTCATGCGGTGGAAATTGCCCGCCGCGACGGCAACGGTTGGATGTCCACCATCCTGCGCGCACCGGGCCGGAAATACACTGTGTGCTTTGACAAAGTGCCCTTGGAGCAGGTTGCCAACAGCGAACGGACCTTCCCGAAAACGTGGCTGAGTCCCAGCAAGATTGATGTTACGGACGATTTCCTGCGCTATGCCCAGCCGCTTATCGGCACGAAGTGGGTCAAAATCCCGCTGGAGAAAGGCATTCAGCGTTTTACCAGGTTCCAGCCGATCTTTGCGGAGAAACAATGCCCGGTTTATAAACCGGAAGCATATGCATAAGGCCGCGAAACTACTCATGGAAGTAGTCAGAATTCAGAATCCAGAATGAAAGGCGCATGTCAAAAAATCTCATGAATCCCAAACTTAAAATTACAAAGTCCACTGCCGTCGTCTATTTCGGCTCCGCGCATGTGGAGCGAGCAGATGCGGCGGCCAGTTTGCCGGCCAAGTTGGAACGCATCCTGAACAAGGTGGACTTGCCGCGCCTGTGCCAGGGCGCTTGGGTGCCCATCAAAATGCATCTGGGCGGTGGGCTCGGTTATACCATGATCCACCCGGTCTTCGTCAATATCGTGGTCAAGGCCGTGAAGGCGGCGGGCGGCAAGCCCTTTGTCGTGGATGGTCTGTTTGGCACGATCGCCACGGCGGCCAAACGCGGCTATACGACGGAAACGTTGGACTGTCCGATCGTCTCCGCCGGCGGGCCCTATGATTCGCACATCGTGAAGCGCAAGGTGGATTTTCCCGGCCTGGATGAAATTAACGCGTTTGGTGTGATTTGGGACGCGCCTTGCCTGATCAATTTTTCGCATATCAAGGGGCACGGCGTTTGCAGTTACGGCGGCGCCTGCAAGAATATCGCCATGGGGTGCGTGGACAAATCCACGCGCGGACGTCTGCATGCCCTCAGTGGCGGCATTGACTGGATCAAGGACCGATGCCGCTTGTGCGGCCGGTGCGTCAAGGCCTGCGACACCGGTGCGGTCAGCCTGGATAAAAAAAAGAAAGCCGTCTCGTTCTTCTGGCATGATTGCCGGTTCTGTGCCCATTGCGTGACGGCCTGTCCGTATGGGGCGCTGGCGATCAGGGCGCGGGATGGCTTCCGGCAGTTCCAGGAAGGCATGGCCGTGACGACCAAGACCATCCTGGATTCCTTCGATCAAGCGCGCATTCTGCACATCAACCTGCTGACAAACATTTCCATGCTGTGCGACTGTTGGGGTATGAGCTCGCCAAGTATCGTGCCGGATATAGGGGTCATGGCCTCCCGGGACATGGTGGCCATCGAAACGGCGACGCTCAAAGCTATTGAAGCGCGGCATTTCATTCCCGGGAGCTTGATCGGCAACCGCCGGTTGATGAAAAGACGTCACTTGCTTGAACAAATTCACGGCAAGGATCCGTTCCTTCAAATTCGGGCGCTCGAACGGCATGGGGTGGGCCGCTCCCGTTACCGGCTGATTGACGTCGTCTGAAATTAATGTTTAGTGAGATCCGTCCGATCAGTCCGATGCTTATGAATCCATGGATGACTGGAACCCGACATGACGGACGAAACCTGGATGGAAACGGAATTGGCCCAACTGCGTGCGCAGGGGTTGGAGCGTCAACTCCAGGTTATGCCGGATGCCGGTGGTGTATTAATGCTGGACGGCCGGCGCGTTCTTAATTTTTCCAGCAACGATTATTTAGGACTTGCCCGCGCCCCGGCGGTTTTAGAGGCGGCGGCGGCCGCCTTGCGGTGCTGGGGCGCCGGCGCCACGGCCTCGCGGCTGGTGGTCGGCACACTGCCATGTCATGCGGAACTGGAAACCCGGCTGGCGCAGTTCAAGGGCTATGCGGCGGCGCTGGTGTTCGGGAGCGGCTACCTTGCAAATGTCGGCGCGGTGTCCGCACTGGTCGGTCGGCATGACCGGGTCCTGGCCGACAAGTTGGCGCATGCCAGCCTGCTCGATGGCGCAACCCTCAGCCGCGCTGCGATCCATAGGTTTCAACACAATGACGTGGATCACCTGTTGCGCCTGTTGCGTCAAAAGCCGGCGTCCGCTCGTGATCTCATTATAACCGAATCCGTGTTCAGTATGGATGGTGATTTGGCGCCCTTGCGCGATATTGCCCGCGTGGCGCAAGAACAGGGTGCCATGCTTCTGGTGGATGAAGCGCATGCCACCGGGGTATGGGGTCCCGGAGGGACAGGCCTCATTGGCGAATTGCGCCTTCAGCAGGCCGTGTCGGTGGCCATGGGCACGCTCAGCAAGGCGTTGGGCGCCTATGGCGGGTTCATAGCCGGATCGGAGACGCTCAAGCGTTGGCTGGTGAACCGCGCGCGGCCATTCATCTTTAGCACGGGTTTGCCGCCGCCCTGCGTCGGCGCCGTCCTGGGCGCGCTGGATGTCCTGAAAAAGAACCCCGGAATGGGCGCCGATCTGCTCCGCCGTGCCGACGCATTTCGCCAGCGCCTCCAGGCATCTGGTTTCAACACCGGAAGTTCCGTCAGCCAGATTGTGCCGGTCATCATCGGGGATAATCAGAAAATGCTGGCGTTCGCGCGCCGACTACGGGATCATGGAATTCTGGCCGCGGCCATCCGCCCGCCCACCGTGCCCGCGGGCACGGCGCGCTTGCGGCTTTCCGTAACCTTGGAACATACCTGCGAAGATTTAAACCGTGCGGCGGAAATTCTTACGAACACCGCGCGGGAGGAATGCCTGCTATGACCCTGCCGCTCATCTTGATTGCCGGCTGGGGATATACGGCCAAAGCGATGCTCCGCCTGAAAGAAGCCCTGGATGGGCATCCTATGGATGGGCATCCCGTCAAAGTCACTTCAACGGGCGAGTTGTGGCAAACCCAGTCCAGCGGCGCGTTGTCGTGCTCGCCCGGCCTTTCGCGGTATGCGGTGGGACTGCATCATCTGCTGGCGACCTTTGGCGGGCGTGTTGGTGTCATCGGATGGTCCATGGGAGGCATTGTTGCCCTGGAAACGGTGCGGGAATATCCGGGACTGCTACAGCGACTCGTTATTATCAGCGGCACGGCGCGGTTCAGCGCAGGAAACGATGTGCTGCCTGCCCTGAACTCGGTCGAAGGGCCCGGTGTAAGCGTCTCTGTTCTGCGTGCCATGGCCCGGGGACTTCGGCGGACGCCGGATAACGTGCTGGCCGCCTATTATGCTAAGGTGCATGCGCCGCAGGGTGTGCCCATGGCTGAGGTTGCCACGCGTTCACAGGACATCGCCCTGCTGGACCGTGACGAATTACTACAGGGACTCGATTATCTTCAACGAATGGACGTGCGGGATGGCTTGGAGAAACAGACTGTTCCGACCTTGGTGGTGCATGGTCGGGAGGACCGCATTGTGCCCTGGCAGGCCGGCGAATGGCTGAGCCATGCCCTGCCAGTCAGTCACTGGCGTTGTCATGAAGGCCTCGGCCATGCCTTGCCAATCCAGGCGGCGGCACTCCTGGCGGCAGATATTCGCACTTTCCTGGCATGAAAAACGGCGAAACAAAATTAACCGCAAAGATCGCAGAGAAAATGGATCAAGGATATGTGTGAATATGTCATATCGTTTTTGCGTTCTCTGCGTTCTTTGCGGCCAAATTTTCTGATCAGATGAAACAGGGAGTTTTCCGGTGAAGCCAGATAACGCAAGCCATGCTATTGCGGCGCGGTTTTCGGCCGCGGCTTCGACCTATCATGCCTCCGCGACAATCCAGCGCGCTGTGGCTGAACGCCTGAGCGCCATGCTGGCTGGGAACGAAGCCGCGGATCGCATCCTGGAAATAGGATGCGGTACGGGCTTGTTGACGGCACATTTGTGCCGGCTTTTCCCGCATGCCCGGATTGACGCCCTTGATATGGCCGGTGGCATGGTGACGCAATGCCGCGCGCGGTTGGCGGGCACAGCGGGGCTGTTTTGCCATTTGGCCGACCTAAACAAGTTTCGTGCCGAGGCACTTTATCCGCTTATTGTGAGCAGTTCGACTTTGCATTGGATGGATCCAATTGCCGAGGTCATGGAGACCCTGGCAGGTATGCTGACCAGTCAGGGCCGGTTGGTGTTTGCCCTAATGGTGCGCGGCACGCTGGCTGAACTGCAGTCCGCGCGCCAGCGCGCGGCGCCGCACAAGCCGCCTGAGCGCCGGTTGCCGACAATGCAAGCCGTGCAGGCCGCACTGGTGCAAGCCGGCCTGTGCATCGAGGAAGAACGAGAGGAAAGCCGGCGCCAGGCGTATGCCTCAGCCGGGGATCTGTTACACCGGCTTCATGAACAGGGTTTGACCGGTGGGCCGTTGGCCCGGTCGGGGAGATTGTTGAATCGCGCGGACCTGCGCCGCCTGGTGCTGGATTATGAAACTCACTACCGGGCGGGTGACGGCGTATATGCCAGTTACCAGGTGGCTTATTTCCGGGCGCGGAAAGCGTAGGGGACCCCGATCCGCGCGTAAGTGCACTGATCGGGAATGGTTAATGGTCCATGGTTAATGCGGCCTGATCAATCCAAAGCGGGCACTGGATATTTATGCCGGCGCAACTTATTTGCCAAGCATTGCATCAACCATTTACCATCAACCATTTGCCATTTGCCTACAGGCCTACATCCATACGAACTTTCGGGAACTTGGTGAACCAGAACTGGAGCCAAAACGTGTATTCATCGTCCTGAAATTCACAGCCGACTTTATAAGCAATGCAATCCAGGGTTCGCTGGACGGTCAGGCCCCAGGCCTGCATGGTGGAGTTATCAAATTCGTAGCGGGCATAGACGCTGTATTCCCAGTTGATAAAAGGCGAGAACGTGAGCTCGTTGTTGAGCAGGCTGCTACTGCCGTTGTTGAAGCGGTGTTCGACGACATATTTCCAGAGTGTTCCGTCGTACACTGACAGGCGCGTGTTGATGGTCTGCACCTGGTTGGTATACTGGTCATAGACTCCGTCAATTTTCAATTCCATCCAGTCAAAGGGGATTGAGCGCACGTCAAAGCAGATGTTGCTGAATAGATTTTCGCTTGGCTGGGGATCCAGGCGGTAGACTACCCATAGGTCGGCGTTGATCAGGTCGTACACCGTGTGGCTTTTCGTTTGTTGTTTGTTGAAACGCTGGGTCTGGATTTTGTTGCGCATGCCAAACTTGATTTCGTTGGCCTTGCTGAGCGCATCGATATCGTCAAACTGGTAGAGGTTGTCAGGGGTCACGTTGGGCTCGGGGACCAAAGTCCAATTGGCATACGGCTCCGCAATGTGCCGCACGTTGTTGATGATATCGCCGGGATAGGTTTCCCAGACCTTGAAGGCCTTGAAGGATGTTTCCAGGCCCAGCGCGGGCAACGAACGGAACGCGGCGCCTGCGTCCCGGGTCAGGATATTGGTTGTTGAAGTCACCACCGGCTGGTTGTTGGTGCCGTAGGTCGTGACGGTGGTCACGTTCGTGTAGTCTTCCTTGGTCTTGGAATACCATGTGCCTTGCCATCCGGCGCGCGGGATGATGTTCAGGAAACCAGCCAGCTTGATCGGGTAGTAAATCATGTGCGCCGTGTTGAAGCGGCCGGCCGCGTAATTTTGCATGTTGGTAATATTGGCTTCCCAGTTCTTCTGGAGATAGGATGCTTCCGTATCGCCTTGGTAATAGAACGGTGTTTCCCAGATTTTCTGGCGCGAAAAATCCAGTTTCAATTCAGGAAGGCGATCCACGGTGGTGTAAAAGTCGTTCAGGCGTTTTTCGATCATCAGGCTGGCGGTATAATGTTCGGCACGGTGCCCCAGCACGATGTAGTTGTCCGGCTCCGGACTGGACTTGTATTCCTCGCGGAAGAACTGTTCGATGATTTTCGGGTCGCTCAGGTAATTGATCTGCGACATCAAATAGTTTTGTTCGTCGAACGACTGGTTGTGGTAAAGCCGCAGGCGATAACGATCGTTGTCAATTTTATAGGGCTGGGTATCGCCCTCATCGGGCCAGGCGTCGTGGGTGTAATACGTAATCAGGTCGCCGGCCCAGGGTTCCTCTTCGGGCTCCACTATAGTCTGTTCGTCATGGAGCATCTTGCCATAGTCCCAGAAGTCGTCGTTCTTGTTGGCCATATAGCGCTCCGTGGAAAGCTCCTTGGCGTTGCCGCTGGCGGACCACATGAAATCCTGGCCCAGCCCCACGCCGCGCCGCATGCGCAGGTCTATGTGCGAGGCCGCTTCTACCTTGCGACTGATGCGGTAATTGAACTCGGTCAGCAGATACGCGTACATCCGGCTACTGTACCCGGGCACGATGCTCATGAAGTTTTTATCGCCGATGTTCTGGTTCCAGTACGGGCTGTACATGACGGGCACACCCTTGATGTAGAGCACGACGTGCTGGGCGCGGACATGGTGGCCGGGCACAATCCATACTTTTTTGGCGAGAAAATAAGCGTCCGGGTGGTCCCCTTC
>VSJD01000292.1 GCA_008636095.1 Kiritimatiellota bacterium
GCAGGTGCTCAACTTGGCGTTTTCGAGCAGATATTCATCGGCGCCGACCCGTTGTGATGAATCGGCCTTGGCATAAAATGGATCCAGAAAAGCGCTGAAACCGCCGAAATCGCCTTTTTGGCTTTTGAAATTATAGCGCAGTTTGTTGCCGACCCAGAGATCACTGTCGCGCTCGAAGGTCACGTTGCCTTCCGCCAGCACGTCGTAGCTCTGCATGTTAACGACGGCGTGATCGCCCCGCAGGGATTCGTTGTCCCGGCGCACGAGTACATGACCGGTTCCAATCATCAGGTTCTTTTCGTGCTCATATTCCAGGCTGTCGGCCTGCACCTCGATCGGGGAGGGGGCGTGCCGGCGAATGGCCTTGGGATAGGCGTCTTCCAGGAGAAGCCGGTTCATCAGGGCCCGCGTATCCCCCTCCGGTTTCTGGTCAATCAATAATTTTGTTTTCTTGGTCAGGGATACTTCGGTAAACCGGTCCTTGTCATACAAAGCGTCGCTGAGGATCACCTGGTTCAGGGAAGCAATCAGAGCGTTAAGGAACGCAGGCGGTGGCGGCGCCGCGCCGGTATAGTCCATTAGCTGTTGGCGGGTTGTCGGCCTCAGGCAGTCGCGCAGGTAACGTGATACCGGATCCTTGCCGATCCGCAGGCTGAGTGCAAATGTGCGGGGTTCCAGCAGATCCTTGTCCGTCATGAAACAGGACAGGGTCAATCCTGGGGCGATTTCATTGGAATACGCGTCTTCCAACAGGCGCCGGTTAAGCTGGGGCAGACCCACTACCCCGGGTTCTTTACCCAGTAGGTTCTGGGTCCGTGTCGAGAGCGAGACATTGTCGAAGAGTTTGTCATCGAACAGGAGATCTTCGCATATTAGACGGTTAAAATCGGCCACGACGGCCTGGATCAGTTCCTGGGAGGGCGTGGTGTTCTTCTGGTAATCGGCCAGCAGGCGGCGCGTGGCAGGCAAGCAGGCGTTTTGGAAGTATTCGGAAACGGGGTCTTCCGCGATGCGGAGCTTGAGCATCAAACCCGGTGCATCTGTAATCTGGTCTTTCTTTAAGAGCCATTGCGTCACTTCCGGCGCATCGGGCTCCACGGCCAGGGCGAACCCGGATAGAACGAGCGCACTTGCCGCGATTCCGAGACTAATTTTCCAGCAGACAGCCATAATGATCTTTTGGGATAAGCCCTGCTGTAGCCGTCGGACGTCAGGCCGGCGTTTTTAGGCCAATCACGCGAGCCTGCCTGCCCGCAGTCGCTACGCGACAGCGTTGCGGGCGGGTAGTCCCGCGGCTACAACTTTAAAATTCCATATACCCTGGATATGATTTTTTATCATGATTTCGGCCGGCAAACCAAGCACAAATCAAGATATTTGCTCGTGGTTCACATTGGCATACAGCTCTTCGTTCGTCGCGGCGTTGGCGATGGAGATTTCCTCCATGTGCTGGGCGGGGTTTGCCCGGAAGCTGAGGCGCCCGTCAAATTTCTGCTGCATGTCCATCAGCAGGGCCTCGTCCTCCTCGCGCAGGCGCTTGAGAATGGTTGGATTGATCGTGATGCGCAGTTCCGGCACGTCCTTTTTTTCGATCTGATGCTTACGCAGGATGGCCAGGATCCGGCGCTGGATTTCCACGCTCATATTGAGCGGTGACTTGATGCTCCCGCGCCCGTGGCAATAGGGACAGTCCACGTACAGGGTGGATTCGATGCTTTCAGCCACACGCTGGCGCGTCATTTCCAGGAGGCCCATTGACGAAATCGGCAAGACGTTCGTGCGCGCCTTGTCGCGTTGGAGCGCCGCTTTGAGCGCGAAATAGACTTGGCTGCGATGTTTTTTATGACGCATGTCAATCAGGTCCAGCACGATCAGTCCCCCGATATTCCGGAGACGCAGGTGGCGGGCAATTTCCTGCACTGCTTCCAGGTTGACCTGCAGAATCGTGTCGTCCTGGTTGGATGCTCCCTTGTGTTGGCCCGTGTTGACGTCAATGGCGATCAGGGCTTCGGTTTCATCAAAGATGATGCACCCGCCGGATTTCAGTGTGACCTTACGGCGGAAGGCTTCATCAATCTGGCGTGCGACGTCGAAATGCTCGAAGATCGGGCGGGCCCCTTCGTAGAGCTTGACGCGGGCGCGCACGTGCCGCGAAATGCGGTCCAGGATATTCTTGATGCGGTTGTATTCCTCCTTGGAATCAATAAAGATACTGTCGAGGTCCTCGGTGACGGAATCGCGCACAATCCGCTCCACGAGATCGGGTTCCTGGTACAGACAGCAGGGGGCGCGTTTCTCGCCGGAGGCCTTCTGGATATCCTGCCAGGTGGCCAGCAGCGAACGCATATCGCGTACAAAGCTTGTGCTGGCGGCGCCGGCGCCGGCCGTGCGGATAATGAGTCCGCACCCATTGGGCACTGGCAGGCGGCTGAGCACTTTTTTCAGGCGCTTGCGCTCCTTGTCATCCTCGATTTTTCGCGAAATACCGCGCAATTTACTGCCCGGCATGAGCACAAAGTAACGGCTGGGAATACTCAGGCTGGCCGTCACGCGCGGCCCCTTGGTGCCAATGGGGCCTTTGGAAACCTGGACGCAGATTTCCGAGCCCACCGGGAAATGCTTGGAAATATCCTCCCGGGTGAACTGGCGCCGCCGGGGCATGGACCGGGCGGCCACACCCTCCATGGCTTCCAGGCGCGCGACGTCCTCTGGGAACATGTCCCAGTAATGGATAAAGGCGTTTTTACGCATGCCGATATCCACAAACGCTGCCTGCAGGCCGTCCTCCAGGTTCTGCACAAGCCCCTTGAAGACACTGCCGACAATCCGTTCCTCGGAGGGATGCTCAATCTTGAAATCTTCCAGCTTGCCCCCTTCAAGCACGGCCACGCGCGTTTGCAGGCTTTCCGCGCTGATAATGATTTGCTTTTGGTCACTGTTTTTTTTCCGCCGGAATGCGAACATAAAATTAAATCCTTTCATTGTCTTGACATTATCTCCATTCTCCCCGGATATAAACACTTTGCACAATGCCCAGGGCCGTCATTGTGCCGATCATAAATGTTCCGCCATAACTGATCAGCGGGAGGGGGATTCCCGTGACAGGCAGGAGGCCGATCGTCATCGCGATATTGACGAAGACATGGCAGAACAGCATGGTTACAATCCCCACACATAAAAGGCGGCCCATTTTGTCGGCCGCGGATTCCGCCGCGCGCAAACCTGCGACCAGCAGGACACCAAACAGCGCGAGCGTGACGACCCCGCCCACAAATCCCTTTTCCTCGGCAATCACCGAAAAAATAAAGTCGTTGGGCGCCACGGTCCGCGGCAGAAATCCCAGGAGATTCTGCGTTCCCTGAAGATAGCCTTTGCCCGTGAGCCGGCCCGATCCCACCGCGATCTGGGACTGGGCCTTGTTCCATCCGGCGCCTAACGGGTCGCGGTCGCGGTCCAGGAAAACCGCAATCCGGTCCCGCTGGTAAGGCGAGATCCCGATCCGGCGCATAAGCCGTTCGTGGGAGTGTTCATCCATGCCCAGCTTGGGCGGGACAATGATAAGCGCCAGCGCGCCGCCGGCCAGCACGATTCCCAGCGCCGCCAACACGGCCAGCCGCGGGCCGGGCACGCCGGCCGCCCACATGACGCCGGCCAGCATGGGCAGAAAAACAAGCGCCGTGCCCAGGTCCGGCTGCTTGATGATCAGCACCATGGGTATCAGTACCAGTGCCAGACCGAAGAACACTAATCGCCAGCGGCGCAGATTCCTTCCCGGCCAGCCGAATAATCTGGCCAGCAGGATGATGACCGCCAGTTTCATGAGCTCGGCTGGCTGAAGAATGCGTAACCCGGCCAGTTGGAGCCAGCGCCGCGCGCCGTAAATTTTGAGCCCAATGTGCGGTATGAACACCAGCACCAGCAGGATCAGGCCGGCGGCGTAAATCCACCAGGCCATTCTTGTCCAGCGGTGATAGTCAATGATCGCGAACCCGATGAAAAACAGTATGCCCATGGCGGCCCAATAGAGCTGTTTAAGGAATAACGGCTGGGCCGGGGAATCTGGGTTGCCGTAACCCGCGCTGAAAATGAAGGCAATCCCGATGCCAAGGAGCGCCAGCATGGCGGCCACAAGGCTCCAATCCAGTCGGCGCAACGGACGCAAGTGAAGAAAAAAGTTCATAAAAGATGCCGCTCATCAAAGTTTTAAGAGAAACATCCAACATCGAACATCGAATAAAAAGCGCTGAAAATTCGGCGTTGGACGTTCGATGTTGGATGTTCGGTGTTTTCTTTTTCTGTGGGCATTGTTCAGCCGTTTCCTTCCCCGGCCAAAATTTCCCTCATCAACTGGCGCATGCGCGGGCCCACCGAAATCCCGCCCGAAACAGCGTCATCCATCACAATGGCCACGGCGTAACGCGGATGTTCGAACGGGGCGAACAGAATCATCCACCCGTGCTTCTGGCCGGTGCCTTTGCGTCCGTATTCGGCCGTGCCGGTTTTGCCGGCCATGGCAATGCCCTCCAGTTGGGCCAGGCGGCCGGTGCCTTCCGCATCCTGGATGACATCCCGCATGCCGTTTTTAACCAGGGCCAAATGGTCTGCCGGCCAGTGCATGTGGCGGACGACAACCGGTGGGATTTCCTTGAATTCCTCTGCGTTCTCGTCGCGTTCGGCCATTACCAGGCGTGGCTGATAAAGGCATCCGTCATTGGCGATGGTTGCCGTCAGCATGGCCATTTGCAGGGGCGTGACCTGGAGCGCGCCCTGGCCGACCGCGATGTTGCAGGTGTCGCCATCGCGCCACGCCTCGCCGAAGGTCTGGCGCTTCCAGGCCTTACCCGGCAAAAGGCCGGCGCTTTCGCCGTCGAGACTGATTCCGGTTTTTTGGCCAAAGCCGGTTGCCAGTGCCATGTTATAGATGCTGTCGTACCTGCACTTCAGGCCTAATTGATAAAAAAATACGTTGCAGGAAATCCGGATGGCCCGGCGGAAATTAACGCGGCCATGCGCCTCGTCCATATAACAGGCGAACCGCTGATTACCTAACTCGAAATAGCCGGGGCACTCCAGTGTCAAGTCGGGATCCACGCCCTGCTCCAGGGCGGCGAGTGCCACCAGTGGTTTGAATACACTGCCCGGCGCATAGAGGCCATTCAAGGCGCGGTTGAAGAGCGGTTTGCGGGGATCATTCAACAAACGATTCCAGTTATCCTGTGTGATTTTGGAACAGAACAGATTGGGGTCGAAATCCGGGGTGCTGACCATGGCCAGTACGTCGCCGTTGCGCGGATCCACGACTACTATGGCGCCGACGGTATCGCCCATGGCCTGTTCCGCCGCCCGCTGGATGCGCAGGTCAATGGTCAGCTTCAAGTCGCCGCCGGGCACCGGTTCGCGCAGGGTCGTTTCGTCGTGCTTAAAACCGATGACGTCCACCTGGACCAGCCGGCCGCCGGCTCTGCCGGTCAACAGTTCGTCAAATCTTTTTTCCAGGCCGGTTTTGCCGGTCAGGTCAGGCAGGTAATAATGGTACAGTTCATCTTCTTCGCTCTGAATTTCTGCCGTACCCACGTATCCCAGCAGGTGGGCAAGGATATGGCCCTGGGGATAGACCCTGTCTGCGTCCACCACGATATCCACGCCCGGCAGTCGCGCTCCGGATTCCGCCAGGCGGGCCATGGTCTGTTCGTCCACGTGCCGCCAAGCCACCAGCGGCAGGGCTTTGCGGCTGTAAAGATGGTCGGTAATCCGGGACTGATCAATCTGGGGCGGGTGTCCGATAATGGCGGCGATTTGGTGAATGGTTTTTCGGGTGTCCATGGCTGTATTCCGCCGTTTGCCTGTCAAACCGAGTTCCTCCAGGTAGAGGGCAATCCCATAGTTGGGCGCATTGTCGGCCAGGCATACACCCTGGCGGTCATATATTTTTCCGCGGACGCCCGGGATGCGCACGCGGCGTACGGACTGTTGTTCCAGGTTGTTCGCATAATGCTCGCCATGCCCCACCTGGATGTACCATAGCGCGATCACCAGGATGCCCAGTGCCGACAGTATTAGGATCTTCAGCCGGCGCAGTCGCGTATGTTCCCTTGTTGTCAGGTGCAGGCTCATGAAGAAGGCTCCACGGCAATATTGCCCGTTAACCGGTCGAGCCGTTCCAAAACGGCGAATACGATCGGCGCCAAAATCATGCCGAGCAAGGCGGTGCCGATGGCCTTAAGCGCGACCCAGAACCACGATACTTCCCGCAGGCTTTCCGCGCTGATCAGCAATATTGCATAGAGGCCGAACGTAAGTCCCAAACCGGCCAAGAGGCCGAACACCATGTGCGTCACGCCCCGGGCGCTAAAGACCACGTTGCGATAAAGCCACGCAACAATCCCCAGCACGCAAAAGACAGTGGTGGAATAGCCCATTGGCAGGGCTTCGAGGCTGTCGCACAGCACTCCGCCGACGATGGCCGCCGTCACCAGCAGTAAGAGCGAGCGATGGAGCGCGTAATAGAGCACGACACTCAGCACAAGCGGCGCCTTGGCCTGACCCAGCAAAGTCAGTCCCGGCAACACCTGTTGCGCCACGGCGCCGATCAGCAGGGCAACGGCCATAATGACAAGGTTCATCATTCTTAGTTCTTGGTTTTTGGTTCTTCGTTCTTTGTTCTTCGTTCATCGCTTGAAGTCAGAGACCTGTCGTCTGTCGCCTGCCCTCCGAAGCGCTCGGGCGAAGGAGGGTCCACCGTCCCACCTGCGCTAAAGCTACGGTGGGCAGGCTGTCGTCCGCTTTCATTACGACTAATCACGAACATCAGATCCAATGACCGGAAATCGGAGGTTGGCACGATATCGGCCGACTGGTATAATCCCGATGGATCCAGGCGCACTTTCTTCACGTGCCCGATCACCAGTTCGGACGGATATACGCCACCCAGACCGGATGTAACCACTTCATCTCCCGGCATGATCTGCGCCGCCTTGCTGATAAAATCCATCCGGCAGGAAGCTTGCCCGCGCCAGGATACACCTTGGCCCCGGACAATACCGAACGCATCCAGACGGGTGAGCCGGGCCGATATCCTGCAGGCCGGGTCTACCAAGAACAGGACATCACTCGTGGTCCTTGAAATCCGGATGATATGGCCAGCCAGGCCTTCGGGCGTGATGACGGCCATGTCCAGGGCGATACCATCGGCCAGGCCCTTGTTCAGGCGGGCCGTTTGCCACCAGGCGTTCACATCCCGGGCAATGATTTCGGCGGCAATCAGGCGTCGGCCGACGTGCGCCGAAAGTCCCAGCATCTGGCGCAAGGCATGGTTTTCCCGTTCCAGGACCTGTGCCTGTCGTAGTTCCATGCGCAATTGGGCAATTTCGGTCAGGAGCTGGGTTTGGTTTGCGGCCTGTGGTTCGTCTTGAAACAAGCTGCGGCCTGATGCTAATAAGCGCGCCATGGGACGGGCTAGGGGAAACGTTGCATCCCGCAGGAAGTTGTTCATGCGGGCGGTCGTGGAATCGGGCAGATTGAATAAAACGACAATCAGGATGCCGGCCAATATCAGAATATAAAAATTTCGCCTCACGCCAAAACTCCAAATGGTTTTGGCGACGAAATGAAACGAGACGCCTTGCAGGCGTATTGGGATGAAAGGCTATACGAGAAGCAGACGACAAGCCGTTATGCCTGCCAAGCGTTTTCGCATGGCTTGCCACGCGGCGTGCGTGGCTTAGAACGGCGTGCTGGCCACCTTGCGCAGGAACTTCAGCTCGTGCAGAACCATGCCGGTGCCTTCCGCGACCGCGCTCAGGGGGTCGTCGGCCACATGCACGGGCAAACCAGTTTGCTCGGCAATGAGCTTGTCAATGCCGTGCAAGAGAGCGCCGCCGCCCGCCAGGACCAAGCCGCGATCCACGAGATCGGCAGATAATTCCGGCGGAGAACGCTCCAGGGTAAAACGGACGGCTTCCACAATCGTGGAAATGGGCTCATGCAGGGCTTCGCGAACCTCTTCCGTGGTCAGCGTCAGCGTTTTGGGCAGTCCGGCCACAAGGTCCCGGCCTTTGACTTCCATGCTGGTTTCCTCCGGCAGGGGGTAGGCGGACCCGATGCTGATTTTGATCTGTTCCGCAGTTCGTTCGCCAATCATCAAATTATACACTCGCTTCATGTACTGGATGATCGCCTCATCCATTTCGTCGCCGCCCACGCGGACACTGCGGCTGAACACGATCCCGGCCAGCGAAATCAGCGCCACTTCCGTGGTGCCTCCGCCGATGTCCACGATCATGTTGCCGGCCGGCTCCTGCACCGGGAGACCGACCCCGATTGCGGCCGCCATGGGCTCTTCGATCAAATATACTTCGCGGGCACCCGCATGGGTTGCGGAATCCTTGACCGCCCGCTTTTCCACCTCGGTAATGCCGCTAGGCACGGAAATAATGATCCGAGGCCGAACCATAATCCGGTTGCTTTGCACCTTGCGGATGAAATACCGCAACATGGCCTCCGTGATTTCAAAATCCGCGATCACACCGTCCTTCATGGGGCGGATAGCCGTAATGTTGCCCGGCGTTCGGCCCAGCATACGCTTGGCTTCATTACCGACGGCCAATACCCGGTTGGTGCCGGTTTGGATGGCTACTACCGAAGGCTCGCGCAATACGATCCCGCGGTCTTTGACATAGACCAGGCTGTTGGCCGTTCCCAAGTCAATGCCTATGTCATTTGAAAATAAATCAAAAAAACGGCTGAACATAGAAAAAACCTCATTTGGAATTGATGGCGCAAATAATGCTACAGATTGCGGCGCCTGTCAACCAGTAAATATAAAAATTAAATATAAAAATTATCCATTTTTCGTCTTGCCGCTCAACGCTCAACGCTTTACGCTTTGCAAATAAGGGAGGCTTGGGCCGATGTCTAAGAAATTACAGGATCCCGTGGGTATGCACGCCTGCAATCCGTCGGCTGACGGACGTAGCATTGCCTGCCCGCAGTCGCTGCGCGACAACGTTGCGGGCGTGGCGGGCAGGCTGATGGCGCGCGGCGTTAACATGCCCCAACCGGAAACGGTGTTTATCGGCGCGGATGTTGTTCCGGAACGGATTGCCTCGGGCGTTACGATCCATCCGGGGTGCCGCCTCACGGGGAATAAAACATCCGTGGGGCCGGGATGTGAACTGGGCGCGGAAGCGCCGGTTACGCTGGCCGACTGTCAACTGGGCGAACGCGTCAAGCTGCAGGGCGGCGCCTTTCGCGAGGCCACGTTTTTGAATGGGGCCGCCATGGCCAGCGGTGCGCACGTGCGCCCCGGTACGCTGGTGGAGGAGGAAGCCGGCGGCGCCCATACCGTGGGACTCAAGCAGACCATTTTGTTTCCTTATGTGGTCCTGGGTAGTCTGATTAATTTCTGTGATTGCCTGATGGCCGGTGGCACGAGTCGGAGCAATCACAGCGAAGTGGGCTCTTCGTACATCCATTTCAACTACACGCCGCACCAGGACAAGGCCACACCCTCGCTCATCGGCGACGTGCCCCGCGGCGTCATGCTGGATCAGCCGCCGATTTTCCTGGGTGGGCAGGGCGGGCTGGTGGGACCCGCGCGGGTGGCATATGGTACGGTTGTTCCGGCCGGCACAATTCTCCGTAAGGATGTCCTGCAGGGTGGGCTTCGCCTCGCTCGGACCGCACCGGCGGCGTCGGCCGCACCGGCGGCTAAGGTGGCGAGCGCAACGGTGATTGCGCCGTATCGCCAGGGCGCTTACCGGGCGATTCAGCGGATCGTGGTGAATAACCTGATATATATCGGCAATATCAATGCCCTGCGCATCTGGTACCGGGATGTCCGCGCAAATTTTCTAAAGGCCGACCCGTTCCGGGATGCCTGTCTGGCCGGCGCTTATGCTCGGCTGGCGAGCGTGATGCAGGAGCGCGTCAAGCGCCTCGCGGAGCTGGCTGAGAAAATGCCGGTTTCATTGGAACTGGCCAAAGCCGAGGGACGGGATCTTGCCTCTGCGCCTTACCGGCAACAGCGCTCCTTGATCGAGCGTTGGCCGATGATGCGTGCGGCGTTGGCCGGTTTGGATAGCGTGGAAGGATCGGTACGGGATCGCGATAATCTATTGAACGCGTTGGGGCGTTTGCCCCCCGGGACGAACTACCTGGATGCAGTGAAGGCCTTAAGTCCCCAGGCGCGTGCCGCCGGGACGGCCTGGCTGCAGTCGCTGGTGGACGCCGCCGCGGCGCTCTGGCCGAGCGACAAGCCGGACGCCAGATGACAGACGACGGACGACAGACAGTTTGGGAGTAGTGGAGTAACGGAGTGTGGGCGTCAGAAAAAAACTCCCATACACCCATACTCCATCACTCCCATACACAGCAGCCATCAACCATTAACCATTTTTTGTATGGAGGAAGCCATGGGAAGATTATTTGGAACTGACGGTGTGCGCGGGGTGGCCAACATGGAACCCATGACCGCTGAAACGGCTCTGCTCATCGGGCGCGCCACGGCACATGTCTGCAAGCGGCACAAGGACCGGCACCGCATCGTGATCGGCAAGGACACGCGCGTCAGCGGCTACATGATCGAGAACGCCCTGACGGCCGGCATCTGCTCAATGGGCGTGGACGTGCTCCTGGTGGGGCCCATGCCGACCCCCGGTATTGCCTTCATTACCCATAGCATGCGCGCCGATGCGGGCGTGGTCATATCGGCTTCCCATAATCCCTATCAGGATAACGGTATTAAAATATTTTCGCGCGATGGGTTCAAGGTGCCCGACACGGTCGAGGACGAGATCGAAAGCCTGGTCACCACCGAGCGCATCAAGGATATCCGCCCCACCGCAAGTGAAATCGGCAAGGCCCACCGTATTGATGACGCCATCGGGCGCTATATCGTGTTCTGTAAAAACACGTTTCCGGACAATCTGACTTTGAGCGGAATGAAGCTCGTGCTCGATTGTGCCAACGGTGCCACGTATAAAGTAGCCCCGATTATTTTTTCCGAACTGGGCGCGGATGTAATCACAATCAACGATCATCCCAATGGTATGAACATCAATGACCATTGCGGCGCCATGTATCCCGAAACGCTCATGGCGGAGGTTGTGAAGACCGGTGCCCAGGCGGGCTTGGCTTTCGACGGCGACGGCGACCGGCTGATCGCCATTGATGAAAAGGGGTGTCAGCTGACCGGCGACCATATTTTAACAATTTGCGCCAAGTCAATGAAGGACTGCGGGCTCCTGCGCAACAACCTCGTTATCAGCACGCCCATGAGTAATTTCGGGTTTTACGAGGCCATGCGCCGGCTGGATATTCAGACGGCCGCGGGCGACGTCGGTGACCGGTATGTGCTTAAAATGATGCGGGAGCGGGGCGCGGTGCTGGGGGGCGAACAGTCCGGGCACATCATCTTCCTCAATCATCACACCACGGGGGATGGCATCATTTCGGCGCTTCAGTTGTTAGCCATCCGGCAGGATTCCGGCAAACCGCTCTCCGAACTGGCGGCGATCATGAAGATTGCGCCTCAGCGCCTGATCAATGTGACAGTATCCCGTAAGCCGCCGATTGATTCCATCCCGTCCCTGCAGACTGCCATCCGGAAGGCCGAGGTGGAATTGGGCAATTCCGGGCGCGTGCTGGTGCGGTACTCCGGCACGCAGGCCATCTGCCGGGTCATGGTGGAAAGCATGGATTTGGCCCTGACCGGCCGCCTGGCCGAATCCCTGGCCGAACTCGTGCAACGGGAGATCGGCTGAACATTCGACAATCCTACCGAAACAGTCAGAAGCTCCATGTTGTTATTTGATGCTCATTGCCACTTGCAGGATGAACGCCTGGCCAGTTGCTTGCCCGAGGTGTTGAACCGGGCGGAGCGCGCGGGCGTCCGGCAAATGCTGTGCTGTGGGTGTCATGAGCGCAATTGGGACAGCGTCCTTGCCCTTGCGCAGGCCCATCCGCAAATCGTACCATCCTTCGGCATCCATCCCTGGTATATGCAAGGGATGACGAACGGCTGGCTGGTGACCTTGGAGCGGTTTTTGTCGGGTCAACCCTCGGGTGTCGGCGAGATCGGCCTTGATCATGCCGTGACTCCCCGTGCCGACGAGGAGCAGGAAGCCGTGTTTATCGCCCAGTTGCGCCTGGCCCGCAGTCTTAAACGGCCGGTCAGTCTGCATTGCCGGAAAGCCTGGGAACGGTTGCGGAAGATTTTAAATCAAGAAGGCGGAATCGGGTGGGGCGGACTGATTCATTCCTATTCGGGGTCCGCGGAATTGGTGAAGCCGCTGGAAGAAATGGGCTTGTATATTTCTTTCAGCGGTGCTATCACGCGCCCTGGAAACAAACGCGGCCATCGGGCTTTGGCGACGGTGTCGCCCGAGCGCCTGCTGATCGAAACCGACAGTCCCGATTTACCGCCAGTCGGCACACCGGCTGTTGCCGGCACACCGGCTGTTGCCGGCACACCGGCTGTTGCCGGCGCAGCCAGTGTGGTCAATGAACCGGCGAATTTGGCTCTCGTGGCGGCCGCTGTGGCTGGTATCCTGGGACGGACGCCGGGCTGGGTGGCGGAGCAGACATTCGCCAATGCCAACCGGCTGTTGGCCGGGATTATGAAATGTTGAAATCTTAAATATACTATGAGGCAGTTTCAAAACTACTTTTGCCACAAAAAAGCACAAGAAACACAAAAGCTCGATATTTTATAAGAATTTAATATACAACATGATACATCCGAAAAGCCTGGTTCCGCCTTTCTTATTTGTGAATTTTGTGCATCTTTGTGGCTGCTTTTGCAATTAGCTCTACTATAAGAGGCATACATTATGATAAAGGATAATTCAGTAGTTTGGATTAAATTCGCGGAGATGGAACGCTTTATGACCGACGTTTTCAAGGCCGTCGGTGTTCCGGCCAATGAGGCAAAAATCTGCGCCGACGTGCTCATAACCGCCGACAAGCGCGGTATTGATTCGCACGGCATTGGCCGGCTGAAAACGATTTATTACGACCGTATCAAGGACGGCGTTCAATTTGCCAAAACCAAATTTGAAATCGTTCGCGAAGCCCCGGCTACCGCCGTCATTGACGCCCACCACGGCATGGGCATGGTCGTTGCCCGGCGCTCAATGAAAATGGCGATTGAAAAGGCGGCGAAATATGGCATAGGCATGGTGACGGTCCGGAACTCAACCCATTATGGCGCCTGCTGTTATTACGCGCTCATGGCAATCGAGGCGGGCATGATCGGTATCACCGGCACAAACGCGCGGCCTTCCATTGCTCCGACTTTTGGCGTTGAAAACATGCTCGGCACTAATCCGCTTGTCTTCGGCATGCCGACCGACGAGGATTTTCCTTTTGTCCTGGACTGTGCCACTTCGGTATCCCAGCGCGGCAAGATTGAGGTCTACGACCGGGCCGGAAAAACAATTCCGCCGGGATGGGTTATTGATGAAAACGGCCGAATCCGCACCGACACGCCCCGGATTCTCAAAGACCTTGTCAAAGGCTCCTGCGCACTTGTGCCGCTCGGCGGGATCGGCGAGGAAACCGCAGGCTACAAAGGCTATGGCTATGCAACCGTGGTTGAAATGTTGTCGGCGGCCCTGCAGGGCGGTTCGTATCTGAAGATGCTGTTAGGTTTTGAAAACGGCAAAAAGGTTCCCTACCGGCTCGGGCATTTTTTCATGGCAATTGATGTTAAAGCCTTCATTGATCCGGATGAATTTAAAAAAATCACCGGCAATATCTGCCGCGAATTGCGCGGATCAAAAAAAATGCCCGGGGCCGAGCGGATTTACACCGCCGGCGAAAAGGAGCACCTGGCCTGGCTTGAGCGCAAAGACCGGGGCGTTCCGGTTCCAAAGACACTGCAAACGGAAATGATCGTTATGCGAAACGAGTTGGGGCTTAATCGTTATAAATTCGCGTTTGAATGATGTGGGCCAACAAATGGAATCAGCCTCCACGCCATTCATTGTTGCGCATCGGGGCGCTTCGCATGACGCACCCGAAAATACCATGGCGGCATTCGAATTGGCCTGGCAACATAAGGCGGACGCAATTGAAACCGACATCTGGATGACGCTGGATGGCAAGCTGGCGTGCATTCATGACCGCACTACCGCGAGAACCGCCGACAAAAAGCTTGATGTAACCGCATCATCGTTTGCCCAGCTTCGGCAGGTTGATGCCGGACTTTGGAAAGGCAAAAAATGGAAGGGCGAGCGAATCCCCTCTTTGCCCGAGGTATTGGGAGCTGTCCCGAAAGGCAGAAAACTGTTTGTGGAAGTCAAGGAAGGACCACGGAGTGTTCCCGCGCTGATCAATGTCATTCAAGATTCGTCGCTCTCAAATGATCAGGTTGTCGTTATCTCATTCAGTAAAGAGGTCGTTGCCGCAGCAAAGGATATTCGGCCGAGCATGAAAGTTTTTCTGCTTGTCGAATTGCGCCATGATGTCAATTCCGGATCATGGCAGGCGTCACAAGACAGTCTTATGAAAACCATGCGGGAAATCAAAGCCGATGGTCTCAGCGCATCGGCCTCTGCCTGTGTAAATCAGGATTTTGTCAAAGCGGTGCATAATGCCGGGTTTGAGTTTCATGTTTGGACAATTGATGACGAGAACTTGGCCGCGCGTTATTGCAGTATCGGGGTTGACTCCATCACAACCAACCGCCCCAAAGCCATGCGGGAGTTTATTTTTAAGGATACGCCAAACTGACGCGGCGCAAAATCAAGGTATAAGCATAAAGGAAGACCAACTATAGGAGGTGAATGGATTATGGCAACGCATAGCATATTGAATCGGGCCATGGAACAAGGCCGTGGAATTTTGCGCCTGGCGCCGACTTGGGTGCCGCGGGTCTTTTGTGTGCCGGGACGCCGGATCAAATTGCATCCGGATGATTATTACGCCCTGGGCAATGAGCGGGGCGGTTTGGATGAACGCTGGCTGGCTTCGACCACACCGGCGGACAATGGTCCGCTGACGGCGCCGGATGAAGGATTGAGTTGGGTTGTATTCGAGGACCATGGGTGGATTGAAAAAGCTTTGTTACGGGACGCGGTGGCCGAGCTCAAGGAACATTTGATTGGTGATCGGCTCTGGAAAACTCACGGTCGCTGGCCAATGTATTCCAAGTTTTTTGATAACCTGGGCCCTTTGCCCCATCACGTGCATCATCGCGATGAGCATGCGCGGCTGGTGGGACAACTCGGCAAGCCGGAAGCGTACTATTTCCCGCCCCAGTTAAATAATCATGGCGGCGACTTCCCTTATACGTTTTTTGGATTGGAACCCGGCACAACCCGCGCGCAAATTCGCGAATGCCTGTCTAATTTCACGAAAGGCGATAATAAAATCACGAATTATTCGCGCGCGTACAAGTTGGCGCCGGGCACGGGGTGGAATGTTCCGCCGGGCGTTCTGCATGCGCCGGGAAGCCTGTGCACCTACGAACCCCAGAAAGCGTCGGATATTTTTGCCATGTATCAGTCTTTAGTCAATAACCAGGTTATTCCGGAAGCATTATTATGGAAAAATACGCCGCCCGATCGAGCGGGGGATGTGGATTACCTGCTGGAAGTGCTCGACTGGGAAGGTAATACGGACCCGCAATTTGTGGTTAGTAATTTTATGCAGCCTGTTCCCGTTAAATCCATGCCGGCAATGGAATCGGAAGGCTATCGGGAATATTGGATTTGCTATAAGTCGAACGCGTTCAGCGCCAAGGAACTGACCGTATTGCCGGGGTGCTCCGTTACGATTCGTGACCAGGCGGCCTATGGCATGATCATGATGCAGGGGCACGGCCGGATGGGAACCTGGCCGGTGGAAACACCGGCGCTGATCCGTTATGGCCAATTAACGCATGACGAGTTTTTTGTAAGCGAGTCAGCTGCCCTGGCCGGCGTGCTTATTACGAATAATTCGCCGACGGATCCACTGGTGATGCTGAAGCATTATGGTCCCGAAAATCCTGCCCTGTGTTTGTAAGTTCCGCGGGCCAATATTGCGCCATAGTCAGGCGTGTCCGCCAGGGGCGGATCCGCCTGTGGCGAAAACGCGCGACAGAAAATACGGTCATGGATCCGCGTGGAGAATATAAAAATGAATAATTGGTACAAGCACTGCTACGCACGACTTCTTATCGATAACCATATCAGCGAGGACGATCCTGCTTTCATGACGAAGTTCGATCCCGCACAGTATGCGGCGATGGCGAAGAAGGCCGGCGTTGAATCGTCAATGGTTTACGCCGTCTGTCACAACGGCAACAGCTACTACCCCACGAAGGTTGGTCACATGCATGTGAACCTCAAGGGGCGCGACATCTTCGGTGAAACGGTGAATCTGCTCCGCAAGGCGGGAATCGTGCCCGTCGCGTATTACACCAGCATTTATCACAACCATTCGGCAAAGAATCATCCGGCCTGGCGGGTGACAAACGCGAACGGCGGACAGCATGACGGACGCTACTGGTGGAGTTGTCCCAACAATGATGAATATGTCGCATTCACACTGGCGCAGATAGGAGAGGTGATCTCCTACGATGTTGACGGTATTTTCAACGATATGACTTTCTGGCCGGTCGTCTGTGTCTGCCAAAATTGCCGGACTAAATATTTGAAGGAAACAGGCCGGGAGATACCGGTTAAGCCCGACTGGCGGAGCAAGGCGTGGATAGACTTTCAGCGCTTCCGCGAACGCTCGCTGGCAGTGTTCACGCAAAAAATCACGGACTTCATCAAATCGAAGAAAGCCATCACCGTGACTCATCAGACGAGCACTGTGATGCACGGCTGGGTGCAGTCATATACCCTGGGGATTACCGCCGCATGTGACTATACCTCCGGCGATTTCTACGGTGGAAAATACCAGCACATCCTCGGCGCTAAAGTGCTCGCCGCGATTTCAAAGAACATGCCCTACGAGTTCATGACCTCCCGCTGTGTAAACTTGCGCGACCACACATCGATGAAATCCGAGGCTGAACTCACGGCGGAGGCGTCGGTGACCCTCGCCAATGCCGGCGCATATTTTTTCATTGATGCGATTAATCCGGACGGCACGCTTGAGAAGGATGTCTATGAACGGCTTGGCGCGGTAGCGCGGAAACTTGCGCCGTTTACGGCAGCCGTGAAACGCCATGTGCCGGACATCGTTGCGGATAAGGCGCTCTATTATTCGCCCTCTGCATATATAGATGAAAATGCCGAAACCGAAATCATGTGCGCCATTCCGGGCGGGAACCCCGCGGCGGAGGAAATTTCAGGGACATCCGTTTTTCTTGCGCGCGCGCATATTCCGTTTCGCGCGATATCGAACGAATCAATAAATTATAACGGTATAAACACGATCGTGATGAACAATATCATGTACACCACGCAAGCGGAGAACGATCGCATCCGCAAATTTGTCGAGGCGGGAGGCACGCTCGTCGCCACCGGCATGACATCCCTTTATGAGCCGGATGGCACCCATACCGGTGATTTTGGACTTGCCGATGTTTTTGGCGTTTCCTTCACCGGCGGAAACGCAAAACGCTTCCATTATCTTTCGTTTGTCGCTAAACACTGGCTAATATCCTGTTACGCGCGGGCGCCGCTTGTAAAGGCCAAGGAAGCCAAGCTGATCGCAAAAATTGCTGAACCGCTTTTTGATCCTGACGCTGAAAAGTACGCTTCCATCCACAGCAATCCGCCGGGGATCATCACAGATTTCGCCGGCCTTACCGTAAATAAATACGGCAAGGGGCAATGCTTGTATCTCGCCTCGCCCGTTTTGTCGCTTCGGCAGAACGCCCAGCAGGCGTTTGGCACATGGCTTTTCAGCGAGTATTCGCCGTCATCCCTGGTTGTCGCGACCAACGCCCCGGAGTGCGTGG
>VSJD01000053.1 GCA_008636095.1 Kiritimatiellota bacterium
CCCGCCATTGCTAAAGCTACGGCGGGTCGCCTTGCCATTCACCCCCGCGGCAAGCCGCGGGGTACTCTGGCGAAGGCGAGCAGGGGTCCACCGGCATTCACAAATAAAAAATACGATCTTTATTTTCCGCCAGCCGCTGCGCGTTCCAGTCGTCACCGCCTTCCCGGTTGGCGCTCATAAAGATCGGCGGTTGGATTCCGGCTTTGGCAAGCTTGGCGATCACTTCGCAGACCAGGGCATTGGCAATGGCACAACCGGTAATTGTTGAGAGCGGACCGACCTTTTGTTGTAAGCCGGGAATGGCGACCGCCGCGTCGCCGTGGGGCGCGCCGTTATCAATGACCACATCGCAGAGATCGACCAGTTTTTTTCCGGAGGGGTGCCGGCTGGCCTCCCCCTTGGAATAAGCCAGGGAGGTAATGGCCACGGTTTTGAGGCCCATGGCGGCGGCCGCCAGCGCCATGTCAATGACCACGTGATTGCGCCCGGAGGTGGAGGTGATGATCAGGACATCGCCTTTGCGCGCCGGCGAAGAGCACAACAATTCCTTGCCCAATCCGGCCAGGCGCTCTAATCGGGAGGTCATGGTAAGCGGATGCACCGCTAAATTCATGCCGTGCGGATAAATAGGATTGATCAGCATCAATCCGCCCGAACGATAGACCATTTCCTCGGTAATGATGAAGGAGTGGGAGGCCCCGAATGAAAACAGGCAATGGCCGCCCACAATGGCCTCAACCAGCAGATCCGCGGCCGCCGCTATGACCTTGGCTTGGGAACGCTCCACCTGCTCGAGCGTCCGAATCGCCTGTTGAAAATATTCGCCGGCTGATGTCATGGCTAAGTCCCCCGGGTTTCGTATTGTTCCTTGCTTTGACGGTAGTGATCTTCACCACCGGCACGGTTAACGCTGGAAAAGACAGTCAGTGGTTGTCCTCGGGCGGCCATGATTTCCATGACCCGCCCCAGCATCATCCAGCCGGCCACGTCCATGGCTACTCCGGAAACAGGTATCAGTTTGATATCATAGCCGGGCACGTCAACCGCCGCATCGCCGACAGGCGCGCCGATGTCAATGACTACATCCACAACCTCGCAAAGCCGCTTGCCTGATGGGTGCAGGGCGGCCACCGTTTGCGTATATGCCCGGGACGTGAACCCGATCACGCGGATGCCTTTCGCCTGGCAGGTCAGCGTCAGCTCAACCGGTCCCCGGTTTCTACCCGAAACGGAGGAAACCAGCATGACATCGCCTGACCGGAGATTGCTGGATTGGACGGCAAAGCGGACTGTCTCCAAATCCTGTTCCCAGGTATCGGGCCGGGACCGGTTCTGATAACAGCGTGGCACGGGAGACGTCACGTTCACGGTATAGTCAAAGGGCTGGATCACCGCCAAGCCCCCCGCCCGATTGAGGAAATCTCCCTGAATGCCGTGTCCGAGCCCCGAACAATACACCAGGCCCTGATGGGTCACGGCCTGGACGATCAATTCGGCCGCCTGCTCCAGGGCGGGCATTTGCGTTTGCTCGAGGTGATCCAGTATGCCCCGGACTTTATTAAGATACTGCTGCGGCACCATAATCGTCTCCTCCTTATTTCATCATAATTTCTTTGTAAGTAGCCAGGAGCATGGCGGCCGCCTGGTCATAATTCGGACCTTGCTCACGGCGTAAACTAATCAGCGCCGCGCCAAGCACGGGCGGGTGTGGTGGACGCATGGGTGTCAATAGCGGCGCAAATCTCTTGGCCTGTTCGCATAATCGAGTCCAGTAAATGGAAGAATGCATGATGACACTGCCTATGCCAATCATTGTATAGGATTCACGGTTAATTTCAAGGCGATCGATTACAACGTGTAGAATATCGGCAATGTCGTCAGCCGCACTAATTAATATCCGCCCCGCGATGGGGTCGCCGGCGGTGGCTTCCTCATTCACGACGCGGGCAAACGCGGCAATAACGGAACGATCCATAGGCTTCAAGCTGAAGGCAATCAAGTCGCTAAAGTCGGCCAATCCGTAAAAGGCGTATAACCGATTTTGCAGGGTTGTATGAAAACGAGGGTGCCAGTCCGATTTCGCCGCCGCCCGCAAGGCCATCAGCCCAATGAAATAGGCACTGCCGGTATCACCCAGAACGGGACCGGCCCCGTCGAGATGTAATTCCCGGCCAGCGCTAGTTTTTCCATACACAAACGATCCTGTTCCCGAAAGTACGATCAGGCCGCAAGATTGGCCGGCCAGCGCAAAGGCCGCTTCCGATTCCGACACCTCGCTTGTCGAACGGATGGGGATGCCCAAATTGAGTACCGGCTTGCGGCAGCGGCTGATGGATATAACGGCAACCGATTTGGGTACATGATGGGCCAACGCGCCACGCGCGGCCATGAGGAGCGCTTTCTCACTCCGGCCGCTGAGGCCGGGGCCCTCGCCAGCCCCCCATCCTAATGCCTGACCGTCACCGCGAACCAATAAGGCGTGACATTTAGTCCCACCGCGATCGAAGGCCAGAATGGTTGCGTCAGCATTCATTCGTAAATTTCAGGCGTTGCGACGCTATCGGCATTGCTGTCTATATGGTGTTTGGTGTTTCGCTCCGCCTATGACTCTACCAGGCGCCGCAATTCCGGCGCCGGGCGCAGGACCTTACCCTCGGCCGAAAGGCACACGTGCACGGTATAGCCGGTTACGATAATCGTGTCGCCGCGGGTCACTTCGTAGGCGACGCGCAGACGGGGCCCCTCGAGGGCGCACCGGCTGACCACCTTCAGCTCGTCATCGAAATGGGCCGGTGCCTTGTATAAGCAATGGGCTTCCACCACCGGCAAAAAAAGGCCCTTTTTCTCCAGCTCGGCATAGGGCAGGCCAACCTCGCGCAACATGGCGGCGCGGGCCATCTCGAAATACACCAGATAGTTGGCATAATACACAAAGCGCATTTGGTCCGTATGGGCATACGGCACATGCAGAGTATACTGGAAAACACGGCTGGTGGCGGTGGTCATGGATGTCAACTCCTTAGCCCAGATGATTTATGTGCAACAATAAAGCTTGGGATTAGCCATTGTCAATTCATTAACAAAGGAAACTTTAACAAAGGAAACAACTTGATTGAATGCCGCCATAAGCATAATAATACCTGAGCAGGTTCACAGTTCGTGACTACTTAGGTGTTCGGTGTTCAGTGTTCGGTGGAGCATGACCGATCAACCAGAAGGCAATAGGTAAGACTTATTTGGAGTGTATGCGAATGCTAAATGGACTCGAGAAGTCGCTAAGGCCGCCGACGAGTATGGCCTGCCACAGGAACTACTGCCTCAGGGATGGCCCCCGAATGCTGAACACCTTGTGAGAGGTTGAAAGTAACAGTCATGGATCACAACGAGCAATTAGACCAAACGGTGCGGATTACGCTACTACCGGCCGAAGCGCTGGAAGCGGCCAAACCCGCGAAGAGGCCCAAGCTGACTTCGAAAACGGCCGGCCGGCCCCGTGAGACCGTCCGGGCCAAGCTCGGGGCCTCCGAATTCATGCTTTACCGTGAATTTCTTCAGAACATCTATGACGCCGTGCTGATCACGGACTGGGAGGGACACCTTCTGGACGGCAACACGCGCTCCACTGAATTCCTCCGTTACGAGGTTCGCGAACTGCGTGAAAAGACAATTTTCGACATCATCTATGGCTTCGATGAGGCCATTCTCCAGAAAATCTGCGACAACCTGGATCGCGACCAGTTCACCCTGATCGAGGAAGCTTATTGCCGGCGTAAGGACCAATCCCTGTTTCCAACGGAAATCGCCACCAACAAACTGCACCTGGGCGATGAAAAACACATTTGCTTTTTCGTGCGCGATATTACCCGGCGTAAGCAGGATGAAAAAATCCTGCGCCAGACCCGTGATCAACTGGCCCGGGCCGAGCGCCTGGAAATGGCCGGCAGCATTGCCGGCCATATCGCTCACGATTTCAACAACCTATTGACCCCCCTGGTGGCCTATCCGGAGTTCATCCGGGCCAAACTGCCGGAAAATTCACCGGCGCACGCGGATCTCGACGTCATCGCCAAGACGGCCCAGCAGATGGCCCACATCAATCAACAGCTTTTGGCACTGTCGCGCCGCGCCTATCACGAGCAGTCCGTGCTGAACATCAATGCAGTGATTGAAACCGAGGTCTTGTTCCTGGAGCGTAACGAGTCGGCCAAGGGGATCAAGCTTGACCTGGCCCTGGCGGGGGATTTGTTTAACATGAAGGGTTCGCCCCAACAGTTACTGCGCGTTATCCAGAACCTGTGCCAGAACGCCATCGAAGCCATGGGCCCTGCCGGCACGCTGACAATCAAGACCAATAACGTCTGCCTGAACACGCCGGTGAAGAAATACGAGCTTATGACGCCGGGCGAATATATCAAGGTCTCGATCGCCGACACGGGACACGGCATTCCACCGGAAATCCAGGACAAACTCTTCGATCCCTTTTTTACCACCCGCAAGGCCGACAAACAGCGCGGCTCCGGCCTGGGCCTGAGCGTGGTACGCGGCATCGTCAAGGATCACCAGGGCTTTATCGACCTGGAAAGTACCATCGGCGTGGGCTCCACCTTCAGCCTGTATTTACCGGCCTGCCGGGACAAGATCCAGCCGGTGGAGCCGGAAAAACATTATACCGGCACGGAAACCATCCTGGTCGTGGATGACGACAAACTGCAAATCGAAGTCATGACCCGCCTCCTGCAAGCAATGGGCTACACTGTCGAGAACGCACATAGCGGCGAAGAGGCGCTGCGGCTATTCGCCCAACGTAAGGAGAAAGGCCATTTTCCCCAACTGGTTGTCCTCGACATGGTCATGAGCGAGGGCATGGATGGCGCCCGGATCTACCAGGAGCTGAAGGCCATTAACCCCAAGCAGAGAGGCATCATCGTTTCCGGTTATGCGGAATCGCCCCGGGTCACCCTGGCCCAGACCCTCGGTATTGGCGCTTACCTCCGCAAACCGGTGACGCTCGAAAAACTGAGCAAAGCGGTCCGGCAGGAATTGGATCGGACCACGCAGTAGAACGAAGTTCACTGCGTGGCGGTGCAGTGAAGCAAAGCTTCTACTGCACTGCCCCCTTTGATTCTTTCCGCTTCGCTAGAAACAAAGATCCTTTTCTTGAACCTTCCAAACTGCAATCCTGCGCGAGACGCTATCACAGGTTCATAAGTTCGCTAACGTATTAACCAAAACACGAGATTCCTCGACTCCGCTACCTGCCCGCAGTCGCTACGCTCCAGCGTTGCGGGCGGGCGCTCCGCTCGGAATGACAAAGGAAAGCCTGTCATCCCGAGCGAAGTCGAGGGATCTCCATGTCGGCCCATACGTTGGTGTATTTACGCCGATGCGTACTAAGATCACAGGTTTGGGACTGACTTATTTAACTACACATTTTCAAACAGCACGGACGAAAGATAGCGTTCGCCGGAATCGGGTAAAATCACAACCATGGTTTTACCGGAAAAGGTTTTGTCTTTGGCCAACCGCACGGCCACAGCCACGGCCGCCCCGCAGGAAATACCGGAGAGGATCCCTTCCTCACGCGCCAGGCGCCGCGCCATTTCCACAGCCTCGGCGCTGCTGACCTGTTCCACGCGGTCCACGAGACCAAGATCCAGCGTGTCGGGAATAAAGCCGGCGCCAATACCCTGGATTTTGTGCGCACCCGGCTTGAGTTCCTGCCCGGCCAGCGACTGTGTAATAACCGGGCTTTCCTCCGGCTCCACCGCCACGGATATGAGCGCTTTGCCTTTCGTCCGCTTAAGATACCGCGAAATGCCGGTGATCGTTCCGCCCGTCCCTACCCCGGCCACCAGGACGTCCACGGCGCCGTCGGTGTCATTCCAGATTTCAGGACCGGTGGTTTGTTCATGAATGGCCGGGTTGGCTGGATTCTTGAACTGCTGGGGCAGGAAGTATTGCTGCGGGTCAGACGCCGCCAGTTCCTCGGCGCGGACTATGGCGCCTTGCATGCCTTCCGCTCCCGGTGTCAGGATCAGGCGCGCGCCAAAGGCCGCCAGGACCCGGCGACGCTCGATGCTCATCGTTTCCGGCATGGTCAGGGTCAACGGATAGCCGCGGGCTGCTGCGACATAGGCCAGGGCAATGCCCGTGTTGCCGCTGGTCGGCTCGACAATCGCCATGCCCGGCTTGAGCACGCCACGCTTTTCCGCATCCCAGATCATGGCCGCGCCAATCCGGCACTTGACCGAATAAGCGGGATTACGCCCCTCAATCTTGGCCAGGACCGTGGCCTTGAGACCATGCGTTACACGATTCAACTTGACCAGCGGTGTGTTGCCGATGGACCTGGAATTATCCTCAAAAATACGGCGCATAATGAATCCTCCCTTATTTCCCGGCGGCCTTTTGCAGGGCCTGGTTAATATCGGCCTTGATATCCTCAACGTCTTCGATGCCAACGGAGAGCCGGATGTAATCTTCGGTTACACCGGTTTCGCGCTGTTCTTCCGGCGTCAACTGCTGGTGCGTGGTCGAGGCCGGATGGATCACCAGGCTCTTGGCATCGCCAATGTTCGCCACGTGCGACAGGAGCTCAACCGAATTAATAAATTTCTTGGCCGCTTCCAGCCCACCCTTGATGCCAAATCCCACGAGCCCGCCAAATCCCTTCTTCAGATACTTGGCGGCCACCGCATGGCTCGGGTCGTCTTCCAGGCCCGGGTACGTCACCCATTGAACCAGCGGATGCTTCTTGAGCCAGCGGGCAATGATCAGCGCGTTCTCCGAATGTTGATGTTGGCGCAACGGCAGAGTCTCTAGCCCCAGCAGGAACTGATGCGCGTTGAATGGACTTAGCGCCGCGCCGATATCGCGCAGGAGCGTCACGCGCACCTTCAGGATAAAGGCCACGTTGCCCAGGCCGGGCACATTGCCCAGGGCGTCCCAGTAAACCAGTCCGTGATAACTCGGATCGGGTTCGGTGAATTCCGGAAATTTGCCGTTGTTCCATTTGAATTTGCCGGAATCCACAATTACGCCGCCGATCGAGGTGCCGTGGCCGCCGATATATTTCGTGGCTGAGATGGCCAGGATATCGGCGCCATAATCAATGGGACGCACCAGGCCGACGCCCACCGTGTTATCCACCACCAACGGGATACCGGCCGCGTGCGCAATTGATGCGATGGCCTCGAAGTCGGGCACATCCAGTTTTGGGTTGCCAATTGTTTCCGCGTAGATCGCCCGCGTTTTGGGCGTGATCGCCCGCCGGAAGGCATCCGGATTACGGGAATCCACGAATTTTACCGTGCGACCCAGTTTTGGAAACGTGTGGTGCAGAAGCTGGTAGGCGCCGCCATAAAGGTTATTGGCGGCCACGATTTCATCACCCAGCCGCGTGATCGCCAGCAGGGCATAGGTAATGGCCGCCTGGCCGGAACCCACGGCGAGCGCGCCTGTGCCGCCCTCAATGGCGGCCACCCGCCGTTCAAACACGTCGCTGGTCGGGTTCATCAGCCGCGTATAGATGTTGCCGAATTCCTTCAACGCGAATAGATTCGCCGCATGTTCTGTGCTTTTGAAGACGTAGGATGTGGTTTGATAGATGGGGACCGCCCGGGCGCCCGTGGTAGGGTCTGGCTTCTGTCCAGCGTGTAAGGCTATGGTCGCTAATTTTGGTGTGGTCATGGTTATGTTCCTTGTTCGGGTTGTTCCCATGGGGGACTGGTACGGTTAAATATTATAGGTCAGAGTTGTTTTCGCTTGTTTGGCTGAATATTTCTCCATCATGGTTTTCAGCGTTATTGTTTCCATTGCCTGGACTAACGCCCGGCTAACCTCCTGCCAGATTTCGCGCGCCACGCAAGCCGAACTCCGGCTACATGCGCTGGCGCGCTTGGTACATTTCACCAATGCACAATCACCTTCAAGTGGATCCAAAATATCCTTGAGCGTTACCTTGGCCGGATCGCGGACCAGGGTGTAACCGCCCTTGGCGCCCACCGTGGCGGCAATAAGGCCGGCAGATTTCAGTCGAGTAACGACATGCCAGAGATACTTTTCGGAAATTTGCTGGCGCCGGGCTACGGCTTTCAGAGTCACAACTCCTTCTTTGCCGTGTACGGCCAGGTCCAGCATAAACCGCACGCCATAGCGTCCTTTAGTTGATATTTTCACGGCTTAACAATACCTATTATTGCTATTGATAAAGTAGACAATAGCAAAATCAAAAATCAAGTCAATTGTTTTCTTACAGAAAAAAACGTCAGGCATGGGTCATATCCGTCACGTGGAAACCGGCCGCCGCAATCATGGCAAGGTCGGCTGCGTGCCCCTGTCCGGACGTGGTCAAGTAGCCGTTGGTAAAGATCGAGTTGGCCGGATAGAGCGCCAGCACCTGCAAGGCGCCCAGGCACGCTTCACGCCCGCCCGCGATGCGCAGCTCGCGTTCGGGGTTCACAAAACGGAACATAGCCAGAATGCGCAGTCCCTCGGCGGCCGACAGGCGCGGCCGCCCCTCTAAAGTTGTGCCGGGACGCGGATCAAGAAAATTGACCGGGATCGAGTCCGCCCCCGCCTCGCGTAAGGCAAAAGCCAGTTCCACACGGTCTTCAGGCGTTTCGCCCATTCCCATAAGCCCGCCGGAACACAGTTCCAGGCCGGCGGCTTTGACCACGCGTGCCGTTTCCACGCGGTCACGGTAATGATGGGTCGTACAGATCATCGGATAATAGCGTTCCGAGGTTTCGAGGTTGTGGTTGAACCGATCTATGCCGGAGCGCTTCAACCGGCGCGCCTGATCGGCACTCACCAGCCCAAGCGAGGCACAGAGCTGAATCCGCATCTCCTGCTTGATCCGGCGCGCCGCTTCGCACACCGTACTCAACTCCTGTTCCAACGGCGCGCGCCCGCTGGTTACAATGCAATACCGCATGGCCTTGAGCGCCTGGGCCTCGCGGGCACCCTGGAGAATATCGTCTACCGACTGCATCGCATAAGCGGACACCGGCGCGGTTGACTTGGCCGCCTGACTGCAATAGGCGCAGTCCTCACTGCACAGCCCGCTCTTGGCGTTGCGAATGACGTGCAGGCTGACCCCAAACCCAAAATATCGCCGGCGCACGGTAAAGGCCGCGTCCAGCACGGCGAGCAATTCCTCCGCCGGCAACGCCAGCACGGCCAGGGCCTCCGCGTGCGTAGCACTCCCGCCCGCCAGTATTTTTGCAGCTAATGTTTTCCAGTTCATAGGATTTGCGGCACAATTTATGTAATTAGACTATTCCCCCCTGCACCCCGTTCACTCCCCTGAAAATAACGCCGGATTATTCTTTTTAAGCCATGCAAGCACGTTATCACGCAAAGCCAGTACTTCGGCAGGTACATGAGAGCGGCAATCTCTTTTGCGGAAGTTTTGTGGGAATGAATGCACCGATATGTGGATGGGATGACCCCTCGGTCCTACCATGCGAATATCCTGTACCAGGGAGTTGAAACGACTGGCCACTCATTTGCAAAACAGTCGTGGGCCTCGACTTTAAACCTCGCCTCCATCGGCTGGGGCGCGCCCGCCATCTTCAAGACCACGTCCTGCGATTGGGCCTTGCGGTTGAATACGAAAGTCACCAGCTTCTTTCCTTTGCGCCACGTCGCGCTCTCAACATCCCCCTTCTCCACTTTGACCAGGTTCGCGACCTGCTCGCCATTCACAAAATAATCCTCATATCTGGCCAACAGCGCATTGGCCTCCTTTATCGGCATGGTCAACTGGTCGTCCATGCCCCATATGCCCGTAAAGGACCAGCCAAAGCTCCGGCATACGGCTACCGTCCGCACAATGTTGTTCTTCATATTGGATAGTTCGGCATATACCCTGTTCTCATCACAACCATACATCCATTGGTCCCCATAAGGAAACACGTTGAGCTGGAATAGCATCCTTGGAGGAGCCTGCCTTGCTGGTATCCCCTTCGCAAGAACAGAGCTGAATTCATCAGCCAAT